>JAILFQ010000081.1 GCA_024697505.1 Lachnospiraceae bacterium | reverse complement strand
TATAAGAATAAATAAGTACCTTTCGGATGCAGGAGTTTGTTCCAGAAGGGAAGCGGATACCTACATTGCTGCCGGGGAGGTTACAATAGACGGAGAAAAAGCTGTAATGGGCAGCAAAGTCCTTCCCGGACAAAAGGTGGTATTTAGAGGGAAACCATTGGAAAGGGTGGAAGAACAGGTCCTCATTGCGTTTAATAAACCTGTCGGAATAGTTTGCACAACGGATTCCGGAGAACCGGACAATATAGTGGACTTTATTAACTATCCTTCCAGAATTTATCCGATAGGCAGATTGGATAAAGACTCAGAAGGCCTTATTCTGCTCACAAATGACGGTGATATTGTAAACAAGATCTTGCGTGCCGGCAATAACCATGAAAAAGAATATCAGGTTGTGGTAAATAAGCCTTTAACAAAAGAATTTATTGAAGGAATGCAAAAAGGCGTTCCAATTCTTGATACGGTTACAAAGCCCTGCAAAATACTTGTAAGCGGCACATCATCATTTAATATTATAATTACACAGGGACTCAACCGTCAGATAAGAAGAATGTGCGAATACTTCGACTATAGAGTTCTTTCACTCAGAAGAATACGTATTATGCACATAAGCCTTGGAAAACTTAATGTTGGAACTTACAGAAATCTTACCAAGCCGGAGCTGGACAAACTTAGAGAAGAACTTGCGCTTTCCTCAAAGTTGTCTATGAAGGAAACAAAGGCAGAAGCTGCAAGAGAAGCAAAGCTTTTAAAAGAGTATAAACATAAGGAAGATAAAGAAAAGAATGCCGCAAAAGTGCATTCCAATTATGGAAACAAATATTCCGATAAGGCTAAGAACAGCGGGAAGAGTGTGAAGGGAAATTATGGAAGAAAACAAGATAGCAAGAATTACAGAACTGGTAGAACTACTAAATAAAGCAAGAAGAGCCTATGAACAGGAAGACCGGGAAATAATGAGCAACTATGAATATGATGCTCTTTATGACGAACTCCAAAAACTTGAAGAGGAAACCGGCTTTGTAATGGCAAAAAGCCCAACCGTAAACGTAGGTTATGAGGTTGTATCCGAACTTCCCAAAGAAAGACATGCCGCACCTATGCTTTCGTTGGATAAGACCAAGAGCAGGGAAGATCTTAAGGCTTTTCTTGGAGTAAGAGAAGGGCTGCTTTCCTGGAAAATGGACGGTTTAACCAACGTTTTAACATATAATAACGGAGAACTGGTAAAGGCTGTTACACGCGGTAACGGTGAAGTTGGAGAAATAATTACAAACAATGCCAGAGTTTATAAAAACCTTCCTTTAAAGATTGCTTATAAAGGGGAATTGGTTATAAGAGGGGAAGCCGTTATAACTTATTCGGAGTTTGAAAGAATTAATGCGGAAATTGAGGATGCTGATTCCAAGTACAAGAACCCGCGTAATCTTTGCAGCGGAAGTGTAAGACAGCTGGATAACAGGATCACTGCACAAAGAAATGTTTTTCTTTATGTATTTGCCCTTATAACTACGGGCACAGACATGTCCTTTAAAACCAGGCATGAACAGTTTGAGTGGCTGGAAAGCCTCGGATTTACCTGCGTAGAAAGAAAAAGAGTTTATGCGGATGATATAGATGATGCCATGGAGTACTTTTCTACCAGAGTAGTAGAAAATGATTTTCCGTCTGACGGTCTTGTGCTTTCATTTGACGATCTGGAATATTCTAAGAGCCTTGGAAGAACGGCAAAGTTTCCGAGAGATTCCATTGCTTTTAAATGGCAGGATGAGAAAGCAAAAACTCATTTGCTTGAAATTGAGTGGTCTGCTTCCAGAACCGGGCTTATAAATCCTGTTGCTGTTTTCGAACCGGTAGAGCTTGAGGGAACCACAGTTACCAGAGCAAGCCTTCACAATATCAGTTATATGGAAGATATGCAGCTTGGCATAGGTGACGAAATAGAAGTTTATAAAGCAAATATGATAATTCCTCAGCTTGCATGTAATAATACCAAAAGCGGAACAGCTAAGCCGCCTTGCGTTTGTCCGGTCTGCGGAAAAGAGACTACAATAGTAGAGGAAAATGATTCCAAGGTACTTATGTGTAAGAATCCTGATTGTGCAGCCAAGAAAATTAAATCCTTTACTCTTTTTACAAGCAGGGACGCCATGAATATTGAGGGACTTTCCGAGGCAACTATTGAGAGATTCATTAGCGAGGGATACTTGCATACTCCTGCGGATATATTCAGGATCGACGCTCATAAGGATGAGATCGTAAAACTTGACGGATTCGGCCAAAAGTCTTATGAAAACCTTTTTGCTGCAGTTCAAAAAGCAAGAAAGACCACCGCAACCGCAATATTATACAGTCTGGGTATTCCGGGAATAGGTATAGCTACGGCAAAACTTCTTTGCAGGGAGTTTAATAACGACCTTTCGCGCCTTATGAACCTAAATGAAGAAGAACTTAAAGGTGTAAATGGTGTGGGAGATGTTATGGCAAGAGACTATGTTAATTTCTTTACAGTTT
>JAILFQ010000082.1 GCA_024697505.1 Lachnospiraceae bacterium | reverse complement strand
ATCCATTCCTTGCAATTATTTTTTCCGGCTTATTATTCGGCTTAATGCATGGAAATTTAAATCAGTTTACATATACGGTGGTTCTGGGAATGATACTTTGCCTTATAAATGAAGCAACCGGATCAATGCTCTCCTCAATGCTTTTTCACTTCATTCTTAATGCATCGAACGTTATAAATGTTTATCTTTTGCCTTGGCTTTATTCATTAATGCAGAATACACTTGCAGCTTCAAAAGAGAGTTATGAAGCTCTTGGAATGCCGGAGCTTTACACTCAGTTGGAAGAAATGGCCACAACTTACTTTGGTGACATGTCTCTTACAGCTTCTGAATGGATGACTCAGCTTTTCGCCACATCAAGTCAGGTAAGCTTTTCTTTGGGAGAGGTTATTGCATCTTTCGGTTTAAGAGCCGTAATCTACACCTTCTTCGCTTACATTGTATGGAAGTGGCTTGCCAGGAAAAACGGAAGATGGGACCATATTGTGGAAATCTTCAACGGAAGAAAAGAAAACAAGACAACACTTTTTACGATTCCGTTAACAATTGCAATCGCACTTTTTGCAGTCTACATTTTCCTTTACGAAGTTGCCCTCAGATATTCAGGTATTCTTTAAACACACCGCCCGAGAGCGTAAAACATAAAAAAGCACCGGATGATTCCGGTGCTTTTTCTTCGATTTATTATAATAATAAAATTCGAATTTTTACCAAACCTTAAACTCTAACGTCAAAGTTTGATCCCACATTTGGGTTTACCGAGGTCTCCATCATTTTAATCATTGCTTCAGAGGTTTCCTCGGCATTGTCTATAGATTTTGTAAGCAACTCAATATTGACCTTATTCATAAGATCGTTCTGAGCCATACCTATTGAAAGAGACGGTATATCCATAGCATTCACCTCCGTTAATTACTATCCCGCAAATATTTCTATCTTTGTGCTTATTGTACTACCATATCCGAAATAAAACAAGTCCCGTTTGGGTGTAAAAAACTTACAAACTCCTTTACACTTTGATTTTGTAGGTGTATAATCTCCCCGTTTTATAAAAAAATTATAATTATGGTAAAAAAACGAAAGGCATTATCATGAACGAACTTAAACCAAAGATTTTTGATGCTCTTAAGGGCTACAGCGGGAAACAGCTTATAAAAGACATTATTTCAGGTATTATTGTGGCAATTATAGCTCTTCCTCTTTCCATTGCCCTTGCAATCGCTTCGGGCGTAGGCCCTGAGCAAGGCCTTTACACCGCAATTATTGCCGGCTTCTTTATTGCTGTTTTCGGCGGAAGCAGAGTGCAGATTGGCGGTCCTACAGCGGCATTTGTTGTTATCATTTACGGAATCGTTACCCAGTACGGAACCTCCGGACTTACCGTAGCGACGATCCTTGCAGGTATAATTCTTATAATAATGGGCGTCTGCCACTTTGGTTCTCTTATAAAATACATTCCTTATACAATAACAACAGGTTTTACCTGCGGTATTGCGGTTACACTTTTTGTAGGCCAGCTTAAAGATTTCTTCGGTTTTACAATGGAAAGCGTACCTTCGGACTTCATTCCAAAGGTAGGTGCTTACTTTAAAAGCGCAGGAACAATAAACATTACCGCAACTTTGATCGGTCTTCTTGCGGTTGCAATAATGCTTGTATGGCCAAAGGTTACCGATAAGATTCCGGGTTCCCTTGTAGCAATAATAGTTACAACTCTTATTGTTTACTTTGCAAAACTTCCGGTTAATACAATAGGAAGCGTTTACGGCGAACTTTCATCATCATTTCCAAAGTTTACAGCGCCAAGCCTTTCCTTCGACCTTGTTAAGCAAATGATACAGCCTGCCTTTACAATAGCGATCCTTGCAGGTATTGAGTCTCTTCTTTCCGCAGTTGTTTCCGACGGAATGATAGGCGACACACATAAATCCAATGCGGAGCTTGTGGGCCAGGGACTTGGTAACATCTTTTCCGGTTTATTCGGAGGAATTCCTGCAACAGGTGCCATTGCAAGAACAGCCGCCAATGTTAAAAACGGCGGCCGTACCCCGATTGCAGGCGTTGTTCACTGTATTACCCTTACCGCAGTACTTCTTCTTTTAATGCCTATTGCAGCCCTTATACCAATGACCACCCTTGCAGCGGTGCTCCTTGTGGTTGCGGCAAATATGGCCGACTGGTCTTCTTTTATAAGACTTATTAAGACCGCACCTGTTTCCGACGTACTTGTTCTTGTGGCAACCTTCCTTCTTACGGTTATATTTGACCTTGTAATTGCAATTGAAGTAGGCCTTGTACTTGCCGCTCTTCTCTTTATGACGCGTATGCCCGACACAGCTGATGTTAAGAGCTGGAAATACATTGGAGACCCGGATGTGGTACCGGGAGAAGAAAAGAAACTTATGGCTCTTCCAAAAGAAGTAAGAGTCTTTGAAATAAGCGGACCTCTCTTCTTTGCAGCAGCGGACAAAATGCTTAAAATGAACATAACCTCCCAGACAAAAGTGGTTATTTTAAGAATGAGAGCAGTTCCGGCAGTAGATGCCAGCGCCCTCAGAAAACTTCGTGAATTTGTGGGAGAAGCAAAGAAAAAGGGAATCACTGTTGTATTCTCTCATGTTAACGAACAGCCAATGAACGCCATGACAAAGGATGGCTTTACAGACTTTGCGGGAAGCGAAAACTTTAAGGAAAACATAGTTGTTGCCCTTGAATATGCAGAAAGTAAGATAAAATAAAGTAAAATACACGAAAAACTAAGAGGACCTCCGTAAATAATGCGGAGGTCCTCTTTTTCGGAAAGGACTTATGCAGGAGCTTACACTCCTGCAAAATGTGGTTAGTCAATATTATTCAAGACGCACCCTGTTAAATTCTTCCGTAAAGCTCCGTAACGGAAGCAATCTTCTTTGCAAGCTTTGTGCTTGCCGCACCCTTTTTCATACGCCATTTCCAGTTACCTTCAGCTGTTCCCGGCGTATTCATCCTGGAACCTTCGGAAAGTTCAAGATAATCCTGCATCTGAGTTATAAAGAGCTTTGAAGCAGATTCCATTCCGGCTCTTATCATTCCCCATACAAAGCCTTCTTCTTTGTTAATGCCTATATACCTTTCCGCAAGTTTAACATCATCCGGATCCGCTTCGTTTTTCCAGATAAGAAGCGGTGCATTGTCATGAGTACCTGCATAACAGATGGAATTTTCTTTATAGTTGTAAGGCAGGTAATCCCCCGGCTCTCTTGCGTCAAATGCAAATTCAAGCACTTTCATTCCCGGAAGCCCGGAAGCTTCAACCATATCAAGAACATCCTGAGTAAGATAGCCAAGATCTTCTGCAATAAAGCTTATGTTCGGGAACCATCCCTTTAATACATTTATAAGGTCCACTCCCGGTCCCTTAACCCACTTTCCGTTTCTTGCGGTCTTTTCACCGTACGGAACGGCCCAAAAGCTTTCAAATCCACGGAAATGATCTATTCGGATAACATCATAAAGACGGCTTGCACCATCAATTCTTCTTATCCACCAGCCAAAGCCGTCCTCTCTCATTTTATCCCACTCGTAAAGAGGGTTGCCCCAAAGCTGGCCGTCCTCTGTAAAGTAATCCGGCGGAACACCCGCAACTTCCACAGGCAGGTTCTTTTCGTCCAGTTTAAACCAATGAGGCTCCGCCCAAACATCTGCGGAATCAAGAGCCACATAAATAGGAATGTCTCCTATTATCTTAATGCCGGCTTCCGAAGCGTACTGCTTTAATTCTTTCCAC
>JAILFQ010000034.1 GCA_024697505.1 Lachnospiraceae bacterium | reverse complement strand
ATTTCAGAAGCAAAGAAAAAAACTGTCAAAACAAATGCAATAAAGTAGCTATGCAGACCGGATTTATTAATACAAAACAGTATTATTACCGGCACATAAAAGAGTCCCGCAACAAGCAAAACCACCACAAACAAACGCTCCGCCAGATAATCTGCCTCTGTCTCGCTGTAAGGACAAACAGCAGCGATCTTCTTCTTAATATAATTAATATATCTATCCTTTATATTCATTTTTACCCTTTTGCACCGGCGGTTAAAAAGTCCGTAAATCCCCTGTATTCTTCTGACTTCATAATCTTTTTTGCTTTAAGCATTGTTTTATCGGACGGTTTTTCGACAAAAAACACCTTGTCATCGAACTTATATATTTCTTTTACTCTGTACCCTCCCGGTTCTCTTACCACCTCGTTAATGTACTCCGGATATCTTATGCCGCGGGTTATACCAAGATGAATATCAAAGCAAACCGCTCCGAGGGCATCAGAAAGTGCAAGACGTTCATCACTGTATCCGCCGACACACAATTTTGCATTTACAAAGTCTGAAACCATCTCTTCCGTAGACTGATAATGAGCAGAGAAAATCAATTGTCCGGCTATTTTTGAAAGATCAACCGCTAAAGATGCAACATCAGGAGAATTAACCTCGCCTATTCCAAATACTCTTCCGGTGGTCTTTCTGGCAAATGCCAACACTTCGTTTACAGGGGTAGTTTTTGATACCCTCATGGTTAAAATGTTTCTGTCTTGTAAATATGCTCTTGCATTCAATTCAAAGGATTCGGATTCAATTATCCTTATACTGTTTCCGGCAGGCACCTGTTCGAGCAAAGCCCTGAATAGAGTCGTCTTGCCCGATGCCATATCTCCGGTGATTGCAATATGACATCCGCTCTTAACAATGAAACCCAGAAGTTTTCTGATCTCTACAGCATTTCTAAGCTCCGGATAGAGCTTTTCCAGACAAATAAGACTGCCAACATCAAACTTTCTTATAAGTGCCGAATAACCTTCCGTCGCAGGGGGGCAGGAAACCGTTATTCTTCTTCCGTCACAGCTTTCCGTAACTATCATTGGGTTTACGGGTGTAAGTTCTCCACACCCGCAATCCGCTATAAGATTCCTTATCACTCTTTTCATCTCGGATTCGGAGCCAAAAGACAGAAAGTTCAGTTTAAGAAGTCTTCCTCTGCACATCAGGTAAACTCCTTCAAAGCATTTACCTGACTCGGTTTCTCTTCCGGAAAGCACATTTTTGTAATCGTATCCGCTGAAATTTTTCCCGGACATCCCAATCTGAATCTCCTCAACCCCTTTTTCGTAATTCAGAGAATCTATAACTCCAAGACCTAAGGCCTGTGCAAATACAATTCTTGAAAGTATTGCATTTAAATCTTCGATTTCCGGTAAGTAATTTTCTGCTTTAAAGATAGTGTTAATATCCTCTGCTCCGATTTCCAAAACTTCTTCCACGAAAAAATTCTTAGAAAAGTACTCATCATAAAGAGATAAAAAGCCGCAACCTTCCTCTGCTTTTTCTTTCATATAAAGGAGAATTTCAAACCGGAAATAAGGGTTCAATAAGTCAGGATTAAAACATGGAAGCAGGTTATATCTTTCTGCCTCAGGTATCCTTTCCAGGTACATTCTTATCAGTTCCATTACGGTTTCTCTGCACCCTTTATCCCCTGAGGAGCACTTCAATATACTGTCTTTAATTTCCTCTAATCCGGTCTTTTCGTAGTAGTCATAAAGATGATCCGGTATGTAACTGATTATTTCTTTTAGAGACAGGTTATCATTCTGTACCGCAGTCCATGACTCTTTCCGCAAGTTCCAAACAGGCCCCAACAAACTCATAATCTTCTTCACCCCTTGATAAAAACTCGGATTTCAGGAAATATTCATCCAGTTTTGATGCATTTATATAATCACAGACACAGGCATTTAACGGAATCTCGTAGAGATTCTTTTTTGAAGATAACTTATTTTTTCTTTTACCGCATTTTGCATATTCGGTTAAAAACCATGGAAAACCAATTTTTGAATCCGCAAATGTACCATTAAGACAGAATATTTCACCTTCATCACCTGATAACGCCTCTTTTCTGACCCTGGCAGCTTTTAGTTTGATCACTTCATCCGCGTTCCGGGCATAATAATCAACTGTGTCCTCGTTTGCCCCAAGGGTTGAAAGAAAAAGATAGTCACACTCCCCCAATACATCATTGAACAGTAGTTTTGCGCCAATCCTTCCTGCTTCTGTTTTATGATTTTTTAATCTTTCATCAGCGTTCAGACAACTTAATCCCTGTATTTTTGTTAATTGCAGGTTGTCCCTTATATCTGCCTGCGTTACCCCACTGTTCTTAAACTTTAATATAAGACGACTGATTCCTTTTACAGTGGTCGTTTCATCAACACTGAATAAAGCCGACGAACTTTCATACAGACCTGTCAGAATCACATTCTTTCCTTTCAGACTAACCAATGATGCAACAAAAGCCGCTATTTCAACCCCCGAATAGGCACCAAACCTGTCGGCCGCAAAAATGATCATTTTCCCCAATTTTTCTATAATTCACCCCTTTTTTATTGCTTCTGCTACTAATCTATTCTCCAAAGCCGGAAAAAAGTCCAAAGCAACCTCCTTAAGAGCATTTTTCATTGTCTCCGAAAGGCCGGCAAGTTTCACATTCTTTTCGGTCCCCAGATAGCATTTTGCTCTTATGTCCCGTTCATCGGCATATATCAAAGAAACTGCAGCCGAGGATGTTCCGGAAACAGCAGAAATAAATCTTTTCCCGTATTTCATAGGAACATAATCCCTAATAAAGAGCTTCCTTCCTCCTCCAAGTTTTGAAACCTTCTCCAGATTCTCTGCTCTATAAGCGGTAGCATCCGAAAACATGACAACTTTATTGCACTTTCCAATCTCTGCATTGGATATCCCTTCACCAAAGCACATAAGAACAACATCAAATCCCTTCATTTCTTCCGGGCTTCTTGAACAAACCGGGACGGTGCCGTAGAAGGCGGTTCCGTTTCCCAGAGGTTTTATTCCAAGAATTCCAAACACACTTCCACCGGGAGTTTTATCCGAAATAATAGTTTTTACGGAAAGATAGTTTAGAATCTTGGCCAGATAAACAGTAAAATCTTCACATTCGTATCCAACCAGTCCCACAATGGTGCCATCATTCATTGTTAAGTCTCTCCTCAAGCAAAGTTCTTTTTTCCTGCAATTCAGTATTATCTATTATTTCAAGTATGTTTTTTACAGGAATATACTCACAGTTATCCAATCTTCCGGTTTCCGTTTCAGGACACTTTACAGCATACAGTCTTGTACCGGAATAATTTCTTTTGTCAAAAAGTGCGGAAGAAAAAACAAGGATTTCCTCTTCAGACATTTCAAAAGTCATGCCGTCGTTCCCCGCAAATGATAAACATTTTGCCGCAATAACTCTGTAGTCCTCTGCGTTGGAATAACAAATACGGATTTCAACCAGGTCTCCCGAGGATATGTTTCCCGAAGCCTCTATCTGATCCGTAAAGTATTCATACTTGCTTCCTCTACTTGCTTTTTCTTTGTCGTAGTCGGAAAGTTCAGCCGTAAGCCCGGCATTCTCGCCGGTTAAAGCCTGTATCTGTCTTATAAAAAGAAGGTTAAAGCCGGTCTGAATAAGGATAATTACAGCGAAAATTGGAAGTACAATCGTTTTCGCTCTAAGAGAATACGACTTTTTTAGATGTATTTTTTTCAAATATGCCTTCCTCCGAAAATTGATTTGCAACAAGAAGTTTCGCTGCCTTCCTTATTTGCTTCATAAAAAGATAGTTTTCAGGTTCGGTTGCATAAAGATTGGACAGCATAAATTTTTCAAGATTACCTCTTTCGCATGCCTCATAAAAAGCGGCATTTTTAGGTAAAGTACAAAGCCGTTCCGGGGCAACATTATACCTTTTCATGGTTTCCAAAACTTCATCAACGGAATTATTAAGATCGCATTCTAAAAAGAAAAAACATTTTCCGACAAGACATGCATACATTTCAAAAAATGATTCTGTCTCTTTTTTATCTGATGTAAGAAATACAGCTATTTCGTCCGCTTCATTAAGGAATCTCCACACGTTCTGACCGCGACCGAAAACGCTGATAAAATATACGGTTTTTCTTGCTATGGAATTATCAAACAGATTCCCGTCCGTCATATCCGGCGGGTCTACAAAGAACACTCTGTCCTTTAAAGCTCCCCCTGCGGGTTCTGCACGTTTTTCCTCGAGTCTTCTTTCCCACAGAAGACGGAAATAATCTGTTTCACCATATGAATAGCAAAACTTTTTTCTTACCACACCCCCAAAAGTACCTGTGCTGCCATTCAAAATGTCTCTTGGCATTCTGTCACTCATATAATTACTGCCAAACGTTATTTTTTTATTGTAACAAACCGCACAGGCAACACTAATGGCGGCAAGCTTTCGGGTAATGCTCTCGCAACTGCGGGAGGCACACCATCCGGCAATCTTCACTTCACCCTCGCTTTCTACAGCTAAAACTGCAACCCCTTATTATTTTATCTTGATTGTTAATACGAAACGGAACAAATGTCCGTATAAAGAGACTTTTAAGATTTGCGCGCTTCTTTCAAGTTCATAAATAAATGATAATTACTTCCGGAAGTAAAGTAAACTTCCTCCCAGCGTAATCCTATGTAAAAAAAACACCTGGATTTTTGTTACAATTTCACAAAATTTATTAGAAATCCCTTTTCTGTAAGACTAATACCAAGTATAATAAACAAGGTATTCCTTGAAGTTTTTATTATTTCGGTATAAAATAACTCCACAAAAGGAGGCCTTACGATCATGGCTGACGAAAAAGAAAAAGATTTTGAAAACAAACCTGATTTCGAAGAAGAAAAGCATACAGAACCTGAGGAAGAAAAAAATACGGAGTCGGAGGAAGAGAAAGCTACTGAAGAAAAGCCTTTTTCTCCTATACTTCCTTACAGCGGACTTATGAAAGATAACTTTATTATTTACGATAATAAAGAATATATTCAGGACAGAGATTTATGCCTTGGGCAACATTCTCTTGTATCCGGAAACGTGGTTAAATACTATGAAGCGGACATGGATACCGAAAACAAGGAAAAAATACCAAACTAAAATAAAGACTTATTAGGAGGCCTGTATGAAACTTTGGGGCGGACGTTTTACAAAAGAGACAAATCAGCTTGTACATAACTTTAATGCTTCCCTTTCCTTTGATTCCAGATTTTATTCCCAGGATATCAGAGGAAGCATTGCACATGTTGCAATGCTTGCAAAACAGAATATACTTACAGCAGACGAGCGGGACACAATAATAGCTGCCCTTAATCAGATTAAGACCGAACTGGACAATAAAACTTTAGAGTTTGACCCTGCCCAGGAAGACATACATAGCTTTGTGGAAGCAGAACTTATTTCCCGCACCGGAGACACAGGCAAAAAGCTCCACACCGGCCGCAGCCGCAACGACCAGGT
>JAILFQ010000012.1 GCA_024697505.1 Lachnospiraceae bacterium | reverse complement strand
CCAACAACACAGGAAATAACGGAAAGTCCCAGAAAGCCGAAAGCAGCGCAATTAACAACCTTTTTTACCCTGCCTTTAAAAAGTTCGGCTTCTATACACTTTAGAAATTGGGCTCCGCCGTTATTGCAGCTGAGTTCCGCTATCATTAAGTGCATAACCAGATTTATAAGGTAACAGACTATAAGCAGGAGAATGATGTCTCTCCAGGAATTTCTGCTGGCAAGGTAGGGAACCGAAAGGATTCCCGCTCCTACTCCGTGCCCCACAATAATGCTTGTAGCCTCCATAAATGTAAGCTTTGCTTCCGTTTTTACTTCCTTCATACGAACCTCCCGAAATGTACCCCAAATTTTTATTTTTTCTATATTTACTTTAGTTTGTGAAAGTGCTATAATCCTCCGGTGCGCGTGAAAAATACGCGGTTATTATTAGAAGAGGGACTATATATGCGTAGAAATATTACTGTTACAAACACCACCGCAAGTGGGGTTTGCTTAAACTGCCTTTTGGCGGCTTTTGCGCTTTTTTTGAACGGCTTTGGCGTTTATCTTACAATGAAGGCAGGCATAGGTGCGGCGCCTTGGGATGTTTTTAACCTTGGGCTTTCAAACACCTTCGGAATTCTTTACGGAACAGCCTCCATTATTGTTTCCCTGGTAATTCTTGTCATAGACATTTCCATGAAAGAGCCTATAGGCCTTGCAATGTTTATAGATTCCATAGTTGTGGGAAAATCTGTCGATTTATTTAATTGTATAGATCTTATACCTTCCGGTGCAAGCACTTTTGAAGGTATTATAATGCTAATTTTAGGGCTTTTTATTATAGGTTACACCCAGCTTTTATACATGAAAGCCTCCCTTGGCTGCGGCCCGAGAGACACTCTTCTTGTAGGGCTTAAAAGACGCCTTAAAAAAGTTCCTATCGGTGCAATAAGCATTGCCCTTCTTGGCACTGTTACTTTAATCGGCTACTTCCTCGGAGGACCTGTGGGTATTGGGACCATCATTTGTGCCCTTTTCCAGGGACCTATCATGGAACTTGCCTTCAGAACCTTTAAATTTGACGCCACAAGTATTAAACATGCAAATCTTTTGGATTCCATTGCCGTTCTTCTTGCACCTTTTAAGCAGGGGCACGACGGCAGAAGAAAGCATGCATGATCACCCTCTTGTCTCAAATGATGGCAGGCTTTCAAGGACTTCGTTCAACGGAGTCCATTTTTTTAGGTAATAATCTTCTTCGTCTTCATCATTCTTAAAGAGCTCCCTGTCCGTAATCTTTCTTTTCTTTGCATCATTATCTGTTGCAGGCAGCGACTTATATTGCTTTGAAGCATAAAAATCTTTCGAGATCCTGTTAACGGATGCAATAAGATAATCCCTGTCCGGGTCTTTTTCGGAGATCATAGACATGGCATCGGAAATGATCCTTGCGGCCTCCTCTTTGCTTCTTGCGTTTTTAAGCCTTGCTTCAACCGCTTCCGCATTTTTTTGTATTCTTACCGCTTTCATGTAAAGAATAGGATTGTTAACCCTTAAATAGTTAAGTTCTTTAACGGAAAGTTTCTTTCCGGACTTCAACTTGGCAAGAGTTTTCTCTTCCAAAGCGTTTTTTTCTTCTTCGCTTAAATCCACTATCCCGTTTACTTTGTCCATGGCTTTCTTACAGGTTTCCCGAACCGCAGAAAGAATTTCTATATTGTTATTTCCTGATTTAACATTACTGTTTTTGCTAAAATAATCTCCCTCCAACATAGCTCCCTCCTATATTTTATATCGACAGATTAAGTCTTCAAATTAGACCATATTGAAAACTCCTTTTCCTGAGACTATAATCTAACTATATTACAAGCAAAGGAGAATTACATGCAGCACTATTTATTTGTACATTTTAAGGAAAAAAGGACGCCTGACGGCGAACAGATATATTTTGCCATAAGCAAAGACGGCTTTCACTGGGAGGCCATAAACGGCGGCCAGCCTGTGCTTTGGGCCATGCTTAACGAAAAAGGCGTTAGAGACGCCACAATTGCAAGGGCAGAAAACGGCAAGTTCTACATAATTGCCACAGATTTAAGCCTTTCTTACATGATGCGTGAGGTTTACAAAGATAACTGGGGAAACGTTGTAAGAAACGGTAGTAACTGCTTAATGATGTGGGAATCCGAAGACCTTCTCCACTGGTCAAAAGAAAAGGCTCTTCCTGTGAGAAAGCCGGGAAGCGGCTGCTGTTGGGCACCTGATGTTATACAGGATAAAAAAACAGGAGAAATTATTCTTCACTGGTCTTCTCCTTTAGTGGATAAAGACATGAAGATGTGCATACACTACACAAAAACCAGAGATTTTGAGCACTTTACAGAGCCTAAGGTTCTCTACGAAAAGGAAGATGCCGACGTAATAGATTCCTGTATGGTTGAGGAAAAGGGCAAGTTCTACCTTTGGGTAAAGAGCGATAAAAATCCTTGCGGCGTAATAATGCTGGAATCCGACTGCATTACCGGTCCATTCACCCGCAGATACGAATTTGACGAAGAAATGAAGGGCCTTACCGGCGGCAGCGGCTCCTACGAAGCTCCGACTGCCTGCAGACTGGAAGACGGCGGCTACAATCTTTTCCTGGACTTCTTTGGCGTAAAAGGAAAAGGCCAGGGCTACGTGCCTTTCCGTTCAAATGATATTTCCACAGCCGTATTTAAAAGAGCCGACGCGGATTTTTCCTACCCATACGGCTTTAAACATGGCACAATACTTGCTATTTCCGAAGAAGAATACGAGAAAATAAAGAACTTTGATTACGACGCAGAGTCGTATAACCGTTAATATACGGCCCCGGGTTATAATACTTAACTACGGTGCAAAGCCGTAAATATAATGGGAAATTTATGAAACTTTATTATGGTACTTGATTACGGCGAAAAGCTGTAATTTTGATAGGAGGAACCTCTATGGTTAAATATACTTGTTTAAGATCCGGTCTTACTTATAATGATGACCTCAAAAGAAAATCCGATAATTTTATTAAAGGCCTTGGGAGCTTGCTTAAAGAAGAGCTTGTTCTGTCCGACCTTTCAGACTACGACTGCGATCTGAAGCTTATATTTGTACAGACCGGCGGCAGCGAAAACACCTTTTTACAGAACAAGGACCTATTAAAACCGCCTTACTACCTCCTTACCAACGGCTTTAACAATTCTCTTGCGGCCTCCCTTGAGATAATGACCTACATTAACTCACAGGGCCTGCAGGGAGAGATTTTACACGGAAGTTCCGAATACATAGTAAGCCGTATAAAAGAACTTCTTGTGCAAAGCAAAGTAATAAATGGGCTTAAAGAAAGCAGATTCGGCGTCCTTGGACATCCTTCGGACTGGCTTATTTCTTCTGTTCCACAATTTGAACTTGTTAAAGAAAAGCTTGGAATAACCTTTGAAAACATATCTTTGGAAGAAGTTAAAACAGAATTTAACAAATCTGTTATAGTAGATAAAGACAAGCTTCCGGGTGTTTTCAGCAGTGAAGAAAAAATAAAAGCATTGCGTACATACAATGCTTTTAAAAAGATTGCGGAAAGCAGAAAACTTTCCGGTTTTACCGTTAGATGCTTCGACCTTTTAAGGCCGCTTGAAACAACCGGCTGCGCAGGACTCGCCCTCTTAAATGATGAAGGCATAACCTCCACCTGTGAGGGAGACATTGCCGCACTCATTTCCATGCATATTGTCCGCCTTCTTACGGGCGAACCATCATTTCAGGCTAACCCTTCCGTAATAGACCCGGATGCCAATACCGCAGTGCTTGCCCACTGTACTCTCCCGCTTTCCATGAGCAGGGAGTTTAAACTGGATACTCACTTCGAATCCGGCACAGGAATTGCAATTAAAGGCTACCTTTCCGAAGAAGACGTTACCGTCTTCCGCCTCAGCGCAGACCTTAAACGCTTCTTTGTAAGCAACGGCCGCATTGTAAGAAACCTTGAAGAACCGGACCTTTGCCGCACTCAGATCCTCATTAAATTTGAAGAGGACGTAACAGAGCTTTTAAAACACCCTTGCGGAAACCACCATATTGTATTTTACGGCCATTACGCAAAAGAAATAAGAAGTCTGATGAAAGAAATGCTGTAAGCCAAAAATCCTTGGTGCCGGCTGTTTCCGGTACAATCATTACCGGCACCATCATTTTCATCACGATCATAGGCACTTCTTTTTGTTTATCAAGCAGCCTATTCCAAGGCCTGCCAAAGAAATTAGTATTCCCACTATCAACAAAGATAATCTTGGAACATTAACCTTGTCCGAAGATACATTGTTTGCCACGCTGAATGTAAGATATTCGCTTAACATATACATAAACCCGAATACTAACGCCGCAAACCATTTGTATTTTCCCCAATGATCATTTTTCCCTATCAACAGCGAAATAACAAAGGTGGTTATTGGCAGGATCCCCCACAAAAACATAAGGGAATAGCCCATGGCATCGCTCCCTGAAATAAAAACCCAAAACACAAGTATTGCCACCGCCCATATTACAAGATAGGACGATATTAACACCGTTTTGGATAATTTGGTTTTGCTCTTAACCACATTTGTACTTTCCTCAAGATAATCCCTGTAATCACTCATAGTCTGTTCTCCTTTCAACAGGTAATCCAGACTGACGGAATATAGGTCGCTCATCTTAAGCACACTAATGATGTCGGGGTAGGATTTTTCATTTTCCCAGTTGGAAATGGTCTGCCTGCTGATCCCTAAGGCTTCAGCCGCCTGCTCCTGGGTAAGATTTGCTTCCATACGTGATTTTTTGATCTTGCTTCCTATATCCACCTGTCGTCTCCTTTTTGCTACAGGAATTATCTCCAAATCTGTTTACAATGTCTATCAAAAAGCTTTTACATTAATGGATTTTCTATGTCAAAATCCTTTTACAATCTACATTTTACACGTTATAAGTAACACAACAAGAGATAACAAGAAATCTCGGTAATATATCAACATATCTTTTCATTATACTTTTTATGCTGCTTTTTA
>JAILFQ010000353.1 GCA_024697505.1 Lachnospiraceae bacterium | reverse complement strand
AGATAAAGAAGAGGAAGAGTATATAAGCTGGAGGGAGATTAAAGAAACTGTCTTTAATCTTATAAAAGGAAACAGACAGCCTCTTTCTTTTTCATTTATCTTCCACTGACGTCTCTTCAAAGTCTTCAAAAATACGTCCGTTAAAACTATACTCGGTTTTTAAGCGAAGAAAGCCTTCTTTGAAGAGAAAACCGTCAAAGTCTTCTCTTCTCAAAAGGCTTACCATAAACTTATTCATTTCTAAAATTTTAAGTGAGATCAATTATGCTTCTCCCCAAAAGAATAGTCTGAAAATCTTAGTCCTCTGCTTCAACTTCGGATGTAAGTACCTGTCTCTTACGTGCCATTTCGTCACTTTCAAGGTATTCATCATAAGTTGTAACCTTATCTATCATGCTGCCGCCCGGAACAATTTCAATAATTCTGTTGGCAATGGTCTGTATAAACTGATGGTCTAAGGCTGTAAAAAGAAGCACGCCCGGGAACTTAATAAGACCGTTGTTTAAGGCTGTAATGCTTTCCATGTCCAGATGGTTTGTCGGCTCGTCCATAATAAGAACGTTAGAGCCCATTATCATCATTTTGGAGAGCATAACTCTAACCTTTTCACCACCGGAAAGAACGTTAACCTTCTTAACGCCTTCTTCTCCGGCAAAAAGCATTCTGCCAAGGAATCCTCTTACGTATGTAACATCATTTTCAGGGGAGAAAGGCATAAGGTGGTCTACGATCGTTTCGTCTCCCGCAAACATCTTTGTGTTGTCCTTAGGGAAGTACGCTTGGGAAGTTGTGATTCCCCACTTGTAAGAACCGGAATCCGGTTCCATCTCTCCTGTTAATATCTTAAAGAGTGTTGTTGCCGCAATGGTATTTCCGCCGACAAAGGCAATCTTATCGTCTCGGTTTACAACAAATGATATATCATCCAAAATCTTTACGCCGTTAATGGTCTTTGAAAGATTCTTAACTGTAAGAACTTCATTTCCGATCTCTCTTGCCGGTCTGAAATCTATGTAAGGATACTTTCTTGAAGAAGGTCTGATCTCATCAAGTTCGATCTTTTCAAGAGCACGCTTTCTGGAGGTAGCCTGCTTGGACTTGGAAGCGTTTGCGGAGAATCTCTGAATAAACTCCTGCAATTCCTTGATCTTTTCTTCCTTCTTCTTATTGGCTTCCTTCATCTGCTTTATCATTAACTGGCTGGATTCGTACCAGAAGTCGTAGTTACCTGCATAAAGCTGAATCTTTGCGTAGTCTATGTCCGCAATATGTGTGCAGACTTTATTAAGGAAGTATCTGTCGTGGGATACAACAATAACCGTATTTTCAAAGTTTATAAGGAACTCCTCAAGCCATGCAATAGCATCAAGATCCAAATGGTTTGTAGGCTCGTCAAGGAGCAATATATCCGGATTTCCGAAAAGTGCCTGAGCAAGAAGGACCTTAACCTTTAAAGGACCTGTAAGGTCGCTCATCATTGCATAGTGGTACTCTGTATCTACGCCGAGGCCATTAAGTAATGATGCTGCGTCGGACTCTGCCTCCCAACCGTTCATGGAAGCAAATTCGCCTTCAAGTTCGCTGGCTTTAATGCCGTCTTCCTCTGTAAAGTCTTCCTTTGCATAGATGGCATCTTTTTCCTTCATTATGTCATACAGGCGCCTGTTACCCATAATAACGGTATCAAGAACATTGTAAGCATCAAACTTAAAGTGGTCCTGCTGTAAGAAAGAAAGTCTCTGTCCCGGTGTGATAATAACCTCACCCTTTGAAGGCTCAAGCTGGCCGCTTAAGATTTTTAAAAATGTAGACTTGCCCGCACCGTTGGCACCGATAATACCGTAGCAGTTTCCTTCCGTAAACTTAATGTTTACATCTTCAAAAAGAGCACGTTTGCCAAGTCTTAAGGTAACATTACTTGCCTGAATCATTATAAATCTCCTTTAAATCCTATAAAGGTGCCTAAGCACCAAAGTTTTATATTTTTACATGAACCATGGGCGCACTTATTACGTGACGCCCATGTGTAAACTTATATCATATTTGATTTGAATTTGCAAATAGTTGAAAAAACTGCGATTTTTTATATCTCGTAAAGCAGATCTCCGTAAGTAGGAACAGGCCAATAATCCTTGCCTACAAGCATTTCAAGCTCATCCACCGGCTTTCTTAAAGTTTCCATAGCAGGGAAAACTTTATTGTTGAAGGCCTCTGCCTGACACTTTGCGTTTTCCGCAGATACAGCCTCTTCAAGAGCCTTTTCAAGCTTGTCCTCGGCAAGACGTGCCTCCTTAAGCTTTAAAGAAATCTTTTCCAGAAGTTCCGTTTCAACCGAAGTATCAATCTTATCGGAAACATTTCTTATGCTGCCTATTGCCTCTGCAAGTTCCTTTTCAAATTTTATAACCGCCGGTGCAAAAAGCTTTGCATACATCTCAAGCATGGTTCTTGCTTCTATGTTAAGTGTCTTTGAATAAATCTCGTAGCTTATCTCTGCACGTGCTTCAAGTTCTGCCTTATTTAATACGTGCTGTCTTTCAAAAGTCTCTACTGTAGACTTTTCAAGAAGAGCCTTGGTGGCACCAACAACGGAAACTTCATTCGGAAGGCCTCTTCTTTCCGCTTCTTTAACCCATTCTTCAGCATAGCCGTTGCCGTTAAAAATGATGCGCTCGTGTGCCTTAAATTCTCTGCGGATAAGTTTCATAACCTCATCCTCAAAGTCTTTTGTTCCGGCATATTTTTCAAGCTCGTCGCAATATTCCGAAAGAACATCCGCAACTATTGTATTAAGGACCGTATTCGGACCGGCAACCGAAAGGGAAGATGCCACCGAACGGAACTCAAACTTGTTTCCCGTAAAGGCAAAAGGAGAAGTTCTGTTTCTGTCTGTTGCGTCTTTCTTTATTTCCGGAAGGGTATGAACACCGATGTTCATGTAACTGTTCTTCTTAAAATCCGTTGCTTTTCCGTTATTTATTACCTGCTCCACAATATCCGAAAGCTGTTCTCCAAGGAAGATGGAAATGATTGCAGGCGGTGCCTCAGCAGCACCAAGTCTTAAATCATTTCCCGGGTTTGATGCAGAATAACGAAGAAGGAGTGCATGGTCGTCAACAGCCTTCATAACCGCAGCAAGGAAAAAGAGGAACTGAGTATTCTCATTAGGCTTCTTTCCCGGCTTCATAAGGTTTTCGCCTGTATTTGTAATAATAGACCAGTTATTGTGCTTACCGGAACCGTTAACTCCCTTAAAAGGCTTTTCGTGAAGAAGGCACTCAAGACCGTGTCTCTTTGCAACTTTCTTCATAAGATCCATTGTAATCTGATTATGGTCTACCGCTGTATTTGCAAGAGAATATATAGGGGCAAGCTCATGCTGGGCAGGTGCTGCCTCGTTGTGCTGTGTTTTTGCATAAACTCCAAGCTTCCAAAGTTCATGGTTAAGCTCAGACATAAATGATGCAACCCTTTCCTTTATGGCTCCGAAGTAGTGGTCGTCCATTTCCTGTCCTTTAGGAGGAACGGCCCCAAAAAGAGTTCTTCCCGTAAAGCGAAGGTCTGCTCTCTTCATGTAGCTTTCATGGTCCACAAGGAAATACTCCTGTTCCGGTCCAACAGAGCAGGAAACATGTGTAACATCATTTTTTCCAAACATATGTAAGGCTCTTACCGTTTCACGGTTAATCGCTTCCATGGAACGGAGAAGAGGTGTTTTTTTATCAAGCGCATCTCCCGTGTAGGAGCAAAATGCTGTAGGAATGCAAAGAGTTACTCCTGCGGCATCCTCTTTAACAAAAGCAGGGGATGTACAATCCCATGCGGTATAGCCTCTTGCCTCGAATGTGGCACGAAGTCCTCCGGACGGAAAACTGGAAGCATCCGGCTCGCCCTTAATAAGTTCCTTGCCGGAAAACTCCATAATTATCTTACCCTCGGAAGCAGGTGCAATAAAAGCATCATGCTTTTCCGCGGTAACCCCCGTCATAGGCTGGAACCAATGAGAATAATGAGTTGCTCCTTTTTCTATTGCCCAGTCCTTCATTACACTTGCAACAACGTCCGCTATCTGAGGATCCAGATCATCGCCGTTTTCCATTGTTTTCTTAAGTGCTTTAAAGGTTGCTTTCGGAAGGCGTTCCTGCATAACGGTTTCGTTAAAAACGTCCGTTCCGAATATTTCAGAAATCTTTTCTCCCATGGTTCCTCCACTCTGCCCCAAAGGCATAAACTTTTTAAATAAGTTATATCTTATATAAACTTATGTAGCAAGAAATTTTACAACTTATTAGAAAATACCATAAAAATCTTTAGAACTACTTCTTTTTAACTTCCGGAGTATACTCGAAAACAGAAACTCCAAGCGGCGGAAGCGTTATTTCTATTCTGTACGGCTGTCCGTCCACAGGCTTCTTCTTGGCAGTTTTAACTCTATGGTTTATATGGCCTTCTCCGCCGAACTTAACAGCATCAGAGTTTAAGACTTCCTTGTATTTTCCCGCCTTTGGCACAGGCTGTGCAAAACCTTCGTAAATAACCGGAGTAAAGTTATATACAAAGAGAAGCATCTGGTCTTCTTTGTCCCCTCTTCTCACAAATGATACTATACTGTGGTCCGCATCTTCACAGGACATCCACTGAAAG
>JAILFQ010000335.1 GCA_024697505.1 Lachnospiraceae bacterium | reverse complement strand
GCCAAGTTAACGGTCCGGTATTTTTATGCCGTATAGTAAGATATTAAACCCGCAGCAAGATATATCATTGCAGAAAAGATTGTAAATGATATGCTGTAAGACATTCGTACTTTTCTTACCACTTTAGGGTTACAACCTATGGCAGAACCAACATTTATTGCATCCGGTGTAAAGAGACAGTTCTTTTCGCCGGCGATTCCTGCTGCGGCAATGGCTCCTATGCAAAGAGGAAGGCTTACACTTGTTGCAAGGCATAAGCGGATACCGATAGGAAAGGCTATAGCGTACATGGCCCAGGAGGACCCCAGCGCCATTGTAAGCAATGTAGAAATAACAAAGAGCGCCACCGGAAGGAGAGGAGATATTGTTCCTATTCCGCTTACCAGATTATCAAAATAAGCTTCCATGGAAAGCTGCTCAAGAACAGCGGAAAAGCACATTGTTAAAAGGTAAAGGACAATAGGAAGGATTACATCCTGAATTCCATGTATAAGGTGGTTTGTAAACTGTTCCGGAGACATAAGGCCCTGTGCGCAATAGAGGAAGAAGGTAAATATAAGGGTTGCTATAAGGCCGCATGCCGAATCAACCGCAAATCCTCTTGAAGCAAAGCTTCTTAAAGCCAGGGAAGTTGCTACAAATACTAAAATAGGATAAACAAGGTTCCTTCTTTTTCCCCATATTTCAGGATCATCTGCAGTCAGATAACGCTCTGACCCATCCGGGTAAAGGTTTCCGTCTTCTTCAACTCTTTTGTCTGCCTCTTTTATAACAGTGCTTCTTGGCTTTCCGTAAAGGGCAAAAACAAGAAGAGTAATTAAAACGGTTATAGAGTAAAAGTTAAAAGGTATGGACTTGCAAAAAAGAAGGAGAGAGTCCGAAATACTGGCGTTCATGGTACCTATTACAAATATGCCCCAAAGTGAAAGAGGAATAAAAGAACAGAGTACCGTTGGAAGGAAACTGTATATAAGTCCCGTCCGTTCACGAGGGATCCTTGTTTTGTCGGAAACACCATGAATTGCGGTGGATGAAGCCAGGAGATTTAAACAATCATCTATGGAGGTAACAAAGAGTACAAACAAAGCCGCAAGCATGGTGCCTTTCTTTGTTTTAACATGTTTTTCCACAGACATTGTAAATCCGGTAACTGCGCCGGAGCCTTCAATTATTGTTACAAGACCTCCCATAAGGGCCATAACAAGAACGGTAAAAACATTATCCTTTGAAGCCATGGTGGCTTGTATTGCATCTGCGTAACTGACTGAAAGGCTGGTTTTATAAAGAAGTATTGATGCAAGCATGCCGGAAACGATAAGAGATTCTATTGTACGTCTGGTGTAAAGTACATAAATAAGCATGAAAGCAAGAGGTACAATAAAACTTGCTATCGGCGGCAGCTTAGGCACAAAAATTATTGAAAGAATGAAGATAAGGGCAACAATTCCGTACTGGGTCCACAATTTTGCAGGTGGAAGTGGAGCGCGGTTTGCCGGATCCTGCATAATTCCTCTTCTTTGTCTTGAAAGGGTAAGAATTTGCGAGTGTTTTCTGGAAACCTGTCCATAAACTTTTTTCATAAGCTCCCCATATATATTAGGGTGCTTAACAAGAACTTCCTGAGAATCTTCGGTGGAAAGTTTATAGACTATGGTCCTTCCCTGACTTCTTACGGTAGAAAGCCTTTTTTGATTTGCAAGAACGGCATATTCACCGAAGTATTGACCTTCGTGCATAATATTTATCTGCTCGCCCTCGCGGTTTAAGACTATTGCGGCACCGGACTCAAGAAAAAACATACCGTCCGGATCTCCGTCTATTGTAACAATGTCCTGTCCATGCTCAAATTGCATGCGGACAAGCTTTTTCCTAATTTCTGCAGCTTCTTCTTTTTCCTCCGGAGAGTCCCCCATTTTAAAGAAGTCACGAATAAAATCATCATTAATTAAACGTCTTGCCATTTTTCCCCTCTAATTATAAAAAACCATACAGATTTCACACCATTTTAATATAATTCGACATAATACGGACAGTCAATAGTTTTTTTACTTGTTACCCAACAAAATCTTTTGTATTATAGTCTTATCCGGTTGGAAATAAAAACAGTCATCATTATTGGGAAACCGGAGAAAGGAAGTAGAGGTATGAAATTTTCACAGATGCCTTACAAGCGCGTTGAAAAAGAGAGTGCGGTTAAGGCTTACGAAGAGTTTATAAAACAAATGAAAGAAGCAAAAAGCGGAGAAGAAGCCTATGCCGTTCATAAGAAAAAGGACGATTTTGAGGGAGACATAAATTCGGATATAACTCTTGCCGAGATCCGTCATGGAATTGATACAACAGATGAATTCTACGAGAAAGAGAATGATTATTACGATGAGTTCCTTCCGGAGCTTTCATCATTACAGGATAAGTATAATAGGGCCCTTTACGATTCCCCTTACAGAGATTACCTTGTAAGCAAGATCGGTTATGTTGCCTTTAAGAACTTGGAGCTTGGGTTTAAGTCTTTTGACGACAAGATAGTTCCCCTTCTTCAGGAGGAGAACGCTCTTACAAGCCGCTACTCCAAACTTATTGCAAATGCTAAGATACAGTATAAGGGTGAAGAGTACAACCTTTCCGGAATCTTTAAGTATACTCACAGCAAAGACAGAGAAGTAAGAAAAGAGTCCTGGAAGTCGGTAAATGATTATTTTAACTCAGTAACAGAAGAGATAGACGAGATTTACGACAAGCTGGTTAAGAACAGAACAAAGCAGGCGAAGGAACTTGGTTACAAGAATTATGTAGAGCTTGGTTACTACAGAATGCAGAGAAACAACTACGACAAGAACCAGGTGGAAACCTTCAGAAGCCAGGTTAAGAAGGCTTTTGTTCCTTTTGTGGGAAAGATTGAAAAGGACATTGCAGACCGTCTTGGCCTTGATAAGCTTACTCTTTACGATCTTGGTATGTACTTTAAGGAAGGAAACCCTTCCCTTATATGTGACGACGAGCAGGTACTTCTTGCAGGCAGAAAGATGTATGAGGAGCTTTCTCCTGAAACCGGCGAATTTATGGATTTTATGACAGATAATGAGCTTTTTGACATAAAGGCCAGAAAGACAAAGGAACAGGGCGGCTACATGACCTTTATTCCAAGATATAAGTCCCCATTCATTTTCGGCAGCTTTACAGGAACATTTGATGATGTGGGTCTTATTACACATGAGTGCGGACATGCTTTCCAGGGCTACTTAAAGAGAAATGTGGAAGTAAGCGAGCACGCTTCTCTTACAATGGAAACTGCGGAAATTCATTCCATGAGTATGGAATACTTTACTTACAAGTGGATGGATCTTTTCTTCGGAAAGGATGAAGACAGATACAAGAAGACTCATTTTGAGGATTCCTGCATTTTTGTACCTTACGGCTGTATGGTTGATGAATTCCAGCACATTGTTTACGAGAAGCCGGAAATGACTCCTGCGGAAAGAAAGGCAGTCTGGAAGGAACTTGAAAAAGAATACAGACCTTGCATAGACCAGTCGGAGCTTGATTTCTTTGAAAACGGCGGTTACTGGCAGAGACAGTCCCACATCTTCTCCAGCCCGTTCTACTACATAGACTATGTACTTGCCTCCGTATGCGCAATGCAGTTTAAGGTGCTTATGGATAAGGATTACAAGGATGCATGGAAGAAGTATCTTGTTGTCTGCGAAGAAGCAGGCCTTAAATACTTTACGGAAATTCTTGAGGATGCAGGTCTTCTCAGCCCGTTCAAGGACGGTACAATAGAAAAACTTGTCGAAGAATTGGGTAAGAAGCTTTAATCCGGTTTGTTGAATCCTATAACAGATGAGAGGTGGAATAATGGCAGAGTTTTCAAATGATGAACTTAAAATGTCCGTATCTCCTATATGTATGGATAAGCAGGGCAAAAAAATGGCCTATGTTCTTTTTACAGATGGAAGAAGGAGCGCCGAAGGGAAAATTCCTGACTGTGTAATAACTTCAAATTCCGGCTTTACAGAGGAAGAGAAGGTTAAACTGGAACTCTACCTTAAATCCAACCTTACACAGTTAAAAAAGATGGCAGCGGGGGTAGATGTGTTCTCCGCTGTAATGAAGGATAAAGAAGTGTAAATGCAGACTTTAAATGATTACCTTAAAAATAAATACGGGTATAAGGTTTATAAAATATCCTTAGACGCAGGCATGTCCTGCCCCAACAGAGACGGAAAGGTATCATTTGGGGGATGTTCTTTTTGCAATGCAGGTGGCAGCGGAGACTTTTGCGGAAGAGAAAAAGACCTGGATCTGCAAATAGAAGATGCCAAGGCTCTGGTTGAAAGAAAACTTAAAGGAACTGCCGAAAGAAAGTATATTGCATACTTTCAGGCTTTTACCAATACCTATGCTTCGGTGGAAAGACTTAGAGAGATCTTTTCCAAAGTAATTAAAAGAGAAGATATTCTGGGCCTTTCCATAGGAACCAGGCCGGACTGCATTCCTGAGGACGTGCTGGAACTTTTGTGCGAACTAAACAGTATTAAACCGGTCTGGGTTGAACTTGGTCTTCAAACCATACACGAAAAGACCGCAAAGGATATGAACAGAGGCTATGCCTTACCGGTATTTGAAGATACCTACAAAAGACTTAAGGCAGCAGGTATAAAAACGGTAGTTCATTTAATCCTTTTTTACCCCGGAGAAAGCAGGGAAGATATGCTTGCCTCCGTAAAATACGTGGGGAACCTTCATCCTTTTGGGGTAAAACTCCATCTTTTGCAGGTTTTAAAAGGAACAGAAATAGCAAGACGTTACGAAGAAGAGAAGTTTTACCTGCCCACTCTTGATGAGTATGCAGAGTTTTTGAAAGAAGCCTTAAAACTTATTCCGGAAGACACGGTACTCCACAGGATAACAGGCGACGGGCCAAAAAGTCTTCTTACTGCTCCCCTCTGGTGCGGAGACAAAAAAAGAGTGATGAATAAGTTGAAAAAGGAATTGGTGATATATTAATAAAAATAGTGTTACCGGCATTTTAACAGATATGATTTTGTTGTAAGAGAAGAATACTCTAAAAGACAAGGATTTGTACTTAAGTACTTGACTTTCTCCCTTTCAGGATGCTATATTATAACCACTTTGACCGATGATTCAAAGATAATATTACCGGGCTTGAACCGGTTTCGACGGGAATTTTGAAGTCAGGGCAGCCATTGGTGGCGGGGAACCACCTAAAAAGCTCTAAAAACAATAAACGCTGAAGATAATTTAGCATACGCTGCCTAATGGCAGCTGTCGACCCTAAGGCACCTACACTTTAGGCAATCGGCATCATCCTTGTAGGAAACGATATGCGCAAAGCTTTGAGCGCATAGGCGCATTATGAAGCTACCAAAACCGGAAGCGTGTCTGCTTGCAACCGGCAGAGGGAATGGCGAAAGCAGTAATAACAGACTATAATGGAAGATACCCTCATGGATAGGTTTTCGGACAGGGGTTCGACTCCCCTCAGGTCCATAAAAGAAAAAGGATAGGCTTTAGCCTATCCTTTTTCTTTTAGAATATAAGATGTTTAATAACCCATGTCCGAAAACCGTTTTCGGCTGGGGCGCACGAGGTCCGGGGGACCTCGGTTCTGCGCCGACCGGAGCGGAGCGT
>JAILFQ010000321.1 GCA_024697505.1 Lachnospiraceae bacterium | reverse complement strand
TGTATGTCCATAGTTAAACCACCTTTACGTTTGAAATATGTATGCCATTATGATACAATAAATCAGTATCTGCGTAAAGAAGCGGATTACGAAAAAAGAAGGAAATGAAGGCAAGGTCCCCATGGACATTTTTGAATACATGAGCGATATAAAAAAGGAGAATGAATCCCCGCTTGCTTCCAGATTAAGACCCAGAACCCTTGATGAAGTTGTGGGGCAGGAGCATATAGTCGGTAAGGATAAACTCCTTTACAGAGCCATAAAAGCCGATAAAATAAGCTCCATCATTTTTTACGGGCCACCCGGAACCGGTAAAACAACACTTGCCAAGGTTATTGCAAATACCACAAGCGCTGAGTTTACCCAGATAAATGCAACGGCAGCCGGGAAAAAGGATATGGAAGAAGTGGTGGAAGCCGCCAGGCAAAGGCTTGGAGCCTATGGCACCAGAACTATTCTTTTTGTGGACGAAATACACCGGTTCAATAAGGGGCAGCAGGATTATCTTTTGCCTTTTGTAGAAGACGGAACGGTTATTCTTATAGGCGCAACAACCGAAAACCCTTATTTTGAAGTTAATCAGGCTCTTATCTCAAGGTCGGTTATATTTGAGTTAAAGCCGCTTGGCAAGGAAGATATTAAAGTTCTTATAAACAGAGCGGTTTATGATGTTGAAAGAGGTCTTGGCGCTTATCACGCGGAAATTACGGAGGAAGCTCTGGAATTTATTGCGGATATGGCAAACGGGGACGCAAGGTCTGCTCTTAATGCGGTGGAACTTGGGGTCCTTACAACGGAAAAGGGACCGGACGGGAAGATTACAATAGACCTTGGCGTGGCCGAGGAGTGTATACAAAAAAGGGTTTTAAGGTACGATAAAGACGGGGACAATCATTATGACACCATTTCTGCTTTTATTAAAAGCATGAGAGGGTCGGATCCGGATGCTGCCGTTTACTACCTTGCGAGAATGCTGGAGGCCGGAGAAGAGGTCGCCTTTATTGCAAGAAGGATAATGATATGTGCGGCGGAAGATGTTTCAAACGCAGATCCAAATGCACTTGTTGTTGCAACAAGCGCAGCACTGGCGGTAGAAAGACTTGGGATGCCCGAGGCGCGTATTCCGCTTGCTCAGGCTGCCATTTACGTGGCATGCGCACCGAAGAGCAATTCCGCAATATGTGCAATAGACTCGGCGCTTGAAAATGTGAAAACAACCCGTACCGCACCTATACCGCCTTATCTTCAGGATGCACATTATAAACAGGCATACAAACTCGGACACGGAGTGGATTATATGTATTCCCATTCCTATAAAAACCACTATTCCGGCCAGGAATATCTGCCGGAGGAATTAAGAGGTACTCATTTCTTTGAAGCCACCGAACAGGGGTATGAGGCTGTTCAGAAGGCTTGGCTTGAAAAATTGAAAAAAGAATACGAAGAAGATACAAACAGAGAGCCTGTTGAAGGCAAGTTTGACGGAGGAAAAAATGGCTAAACGTATAATTGCTATATTAGGAATTGCAATACTTGTAGGAACGTATATTGCAGCTTTGGTTGCCGGAATAACGGCATCACCTGAGGCGCATAATATCTTTTTTGCGGCGCTGGTGCTTACTTTTGTGGTTCCTGTTATAATGTGGATATTCCTTAGAATGGTTGCTCATTCAAAGGATGGAAAGGGAATGACTGCCCACGAGATGAGAAAGTACAACAAGCGTATTAAAAACGGCGAAGACCCGGCAAAAATTGCTGAGGAAATTGAAAATAAATATAATACAAAGGATGGAGAATAATTATGTCTTTACTTACAGATTGGCGCGATGAAGCCTACAATAAGGATATGAATACAAAGGAGGGCCAGCTTTTTTGGGGTAATTACTTTGCTATAGAAAAGGGAATTTACGAAAAGCTTCTTGAAAAGCCTGATGAGGTTGTAACAGGAACCGTAAAGGAACTTGCAGAAAAGTATGAAACAAATATTAAGATAATGACCGGCTTTCTTGATGGAATAAACGACAGCCTTGTTAAAGCAAATCCTATTGATGATATGACTGAGGATACGGAAGTCTCTCTTGGTTTTGATAAGGAACTTCTTTATAAAAATATGGTGGACGCAAGGGCTGACTGGCTTTACGAACTTCCTCAGTGGGATAAGCTTCTTACACCGGAGCGCAGGAAGGAGCTTTATCTTGAACAGAAGAAGTCCGGAACTGTTGTGAGAGAAGAGAAGAAGGTTGGAAGAAACGATCCTTGCCCATGCGGAAGCGGCAAGAAGTATAAATTCTGCTGTGGAAGAAAGTAATTAGAAGGAGAAGGTATTATGTCTGATAACATAGAATACTTAAGCTACAAGGAAAGAAGCAGAAGAAGGAGAAGAAGAGAAAGTCCGATAAAGGGGCTTATCATTGTCTATCTTCTTGCAATCCTCACAGGCATAATAGTTTATAATATTCTTATATAGTTTACACAAAGGGGAATGAAACTGCTTAATGAAGAAGTGGATTGTTAAAAACATTAAAGAGGATTATCAAAAAATATGCTCCGAAACAGGTCTTAGCGAGGTTACAGCAAGACTTCTTGTAAACAGGGGCTTAAGAGAAAAATATGAAAGGGATGCATTTTTGCATCCCTTTTCGTCTTCGGATATTGAAGGCAATAAGCTGCTGAATGCAGAAAAGGCAGCAGATATAATTTGTTCCGGGCTCAAAGCAAGGCAAAAGATGAGAATTATAGGAGACTATGATGTAGACGGAATAGTTTCCACATTCGTTCTTTACAGGACTTTGAAGGCCGCAGGAGCGGATGTGGACTACAGGATTCCGGACCGCATACTTGACGGTTACGGAATCAATGCAAATATGGTTAAAGAAGCCATAAATGAAGGCGTAGAAATGATAATTACCTGCGACAACGGTATTGCCGCTGTGGATGTGCTGGCTCTTGCAAAGAATTCCGGAATTACAGTTGTTCTTACCGACCATCACGAAGTTTTCAGAGATGAAAACGGAACGCAGGTACTTCCTCCT
>JAILFQ010000270.1 GCA_024697505.1 Lachnospiraceae bacterium | reverse complement strand
GACATTGTTAAGGCTTTAAAAAAATTTAGTAGCGAGAGAGGGATTCGAACCCACGACACCGCGGGTATGAACCGCGTGCTCTAGCCAACTGAGCTATCTCGCCATGGATGGGACCAATAGGGCTCGAACCTATGACCCTCTGCTTGTAAGGCAGATGCTCTCCCAGCTGAGCTATGATCCCATGCGCGTAGTCGTTGTTTCAACGTACTTGCCTATTATAGCAACCGAAAAAATGATTGTCAAGCAAATTGTTTCTATTTTTTATTATTTTTATTCGATGGAATTTTCTTCCTGTAAAAACGTTAAAAACTGTTAAATTATAGGGATTTCCTTGCTTTTTAAAAGAGGCGGTTTTAAAATGAACACATAAAATGTGTGAAAGAGAGAAAACGAAATATGCCTAAAACACCACCCCCGCCGAGCCAAAAAAGAAAAGGCGAAGATAAAGTTAAAATACCATTATCAAGAATTATTTCCAATAACTTTTTCATTGTAAAACTTATTCATAAAGGAGCCCCGGGTTATTTTACTTTTACCCTTTTGGCCGCTTTATTGGACACACTGTCTTCCTTTTTAACTCATGCTTATCTTTTAAGAGTTGCTCTCAACGGGATCAGTGACGGAAAACCTTTCGAAGAAATACTTAAGGTACTTCTCTTATGGCTATTCCAACAGCTGGGCATCAACCAGATTTGGGGATTGCAAAGAGGTTGGATTGCAAGAACCGGTTCTTTAAAAGTAAACAAATATATCTACAATATCCTCTACCATAAAGCTGCAAGCGTGGAACTTGCCTGCTACGAAAACCCAAAATACTACGATAAATTTGTTAAGGCCCTGGACGAATGTGAATGGAGAACCGGAGAGGTAATGGGTTCTTTCGAAGGCATTGTAAGAAGTATTACCGGTATTTCCACAAGTCTCGGGCTTCTCATTACCATAGATAAGAATCTTCTCTTTTTTATTCTTATCCCTCTCCTTACCGTTCCTTTTGAAACAATACGAAACAAAAAGAACTTTGAAAGAGATATGACCGTACGTGAGGAAAACAGAAAAAAAGAATATGCAAGAAGGACCTTTTACCTTCAGGATTATGCTAAAGAAATGAGACTTACCGGTATGCCATCCCTTATGCTTTCTCATTTTAAAGAATCCGGAGAAAAGGTTATAAATATAATAAAAAAATACGGTTTTTCCCTTACTGCATTAACTTATATTATTTTTATCTGCAACGAAATACTTACAACCTTCGGTGCAACGCTTTATGCAGCTTACTGTACTCTTGCAAAAGGCACAATGGGATATGGAGACTGTATTGTTGTTGTTAACTCTATTGAAGGAGTTGCCTACACACTTTCGGATTCCGCAAGCCGTATACTTCGTTTCCAGTCTTCTGCTCTTTATATAGAAAACCTGCGGGATTTTCTGGATTACGAACCAAAACTTGTTTCCGGAGACATCCCTCTTCCGAATGGCGGGGACCTGTCCTTAAACAATGTATCTTTTAAATATGACGGCGCAAATGATTACACCTTAAAAAATGTTAATATGCACATAGGTGCCAAAGAAAAGATTGCAATTGTGGGCCATAACGGAGCCGGAAAAACAACCCTCGTAAAACTTCTTCTCCGCCTTTACGACCCTGAAGGCACAATAACTTATGATGGCACAGATATTAAAGAATTTGATTATACTGCCTACAGAGACATATTTGGAGCGGTTATGCAGGATTACCACATGTTTGCTCTTACAACCGCTGAAAACGTCCTTCTGAGAAGAAAAAAAGAAGGCGATAACGAAGATGTTGTTAAAGCCCTTAAAATGAGTGGTTTATACGACAAAGTAAGCACCTACAAGGATAAAGAAAACACCCTTATGACCAGGGAATTTGACGAAAACGGTGAACAGCTTTCCGGCGGACAGATTCAAAAGCTTGCCATCTCCCATGTTTATCTTGGCAGCCATAAGTTCGTTATTCTGGACGAGCCTTCAAGTGCCTTAGACCCTATAGCAGAACACGAAATGTACCTTAAAATGACGGAAGTATGTAAAGACTGCGGAATGATATTCATCTCCCACCGCCTATCATCTGTTGTTGACTCGGACAGAATTTATCTTATGGAAAACGGTACCGTTGCAGAATGCGGCACCCACGAAGAACTTATGAAGAAAAACGGAAAATACGCCTCGATGTTTATACGCCAGGCCAAAAATTATACGGAGGTAGAGGAATG
>JAILFQ010000268.1 GCA_024697505.1 Lachnospiraceae bacterium | reverse complement strand
GACATTGTTATGAATACTTCTAATATCACTAACTACAAACCAAAAGATTTTGCTGAAATGTTAGGCGTTTCCGTTAAAACGCTACAACGTTGGGACAGAGAAGGAACCCTGAAAGCAAAGCGAACTCCGACTGACAGGCGTTATTATACTTATGACCAATATCTTCAGTTCAAAGGCATAAATACCGAAAACGACAATCGTCATACAGTTATTTATGCCAGGGTATCTACAAGAAATCAAAAAGATGATTTGCAAAACCAAGTAACATTCTTGCGACAGTTTTGTAATGCTAAAGGTATTATTGTAGACCAATGCATCGAAGATTACGGAAGTGGTCTTAACTACAACCGTAAGAAGTGGAATCAACTATTAGATGATGTAATGGAACGAAAAATAAGAACTATCATAGTCACACACAAAGATAGGTTTATCAGATTTGGCTATGATTGGTTTGAAAAATTCTGTATGAAGTTTAATACAACTATAGTGGTAGTAAACAATGAAGAACTGTCACCACAGGAAGAACTCGTGCAGGATATCGTATCCATACTCCACGTTTTTTCTTGTAGGTTGTACGGACTTCGTAAGTATAAGAGACAAATAGAAAGGGATGAGGAAATTGCTAAAGAGCTTCAAGACGGAAATAAATCCGACAGCCGAGCAGAAGGTTAAGATTAACAAGACGATTGGGACGTGCAGATATGTCTATAACTTCTATCTCGGTCATAACAAAGCCTTACATGATAAAGGCGAAAAGTTTATGACCGGAAAAAGTTTTAGTGTATGGTTCAACAACGAATTTATTCCAAATAATCCGGACAAAGCGTGGATCAAGGAAGCGTATTCAAAGGCTGTTAAGAAATCCATCGAAGATGGATGCGCTGCTTTTACAAGATTCTTCAAGCATCAGAGCGCGTTTCCGAAGTTCAAAAAGAAGGGCAAGTCTGATGTGAAAATGTATTTCGTAAAGAATAATCCAAAAGATTGCGCTTGCGAAAGACATAGATTAAACATACCGACTTTAGGGTGGGTACGACTTAAAGAAAAAGGTTACATCCCGACTACCAAATACGGATGGAAGATAAAAAGCGGTACAGTATCCATTAAGGCAGGCAGATACTATGTATCAGTTCTTGTGGAGGTCCCCGATACAAAACTTGCCAATAATAGTAATAATGGTATCGGAATAGATTTAGGGTTAAAAGACTTGGCGGTTGTTTCAAACGGTGAAAAGTACAAGAACATCAACAAATCGGCAACACTAAAGAAAATGGAAAAACAAATGCGCAGAGAACAGAGATGTCTCTCGCGTAAATATAAAAATTTAAAGAAAGGAGAGACCACTCAAAAAAATATTCAAAAGCAAAAGCTTAAAGTACAGAAACTTCATCATAAGATAGATAATATCCGTACTGATCACATCAATAAGACGATAGCTGAGATAGTGAAAACCAAGCCATCTTATATAACTATCGAGGATTTGAATGTGTCAGGTATGATGAAGAACAGACATCTTTCAAGGGCTGTTGCATCACAGAAATTCTATGAATTTAGAACAAAGTTAAAAGCTAAATGTGACGATAACGGAATTGAATTAAGAATCGTAGACAGATGGTATCCTTCATCCAGGATATGTCATTGCTGTGGTAGTATAAAGAAGGATTTGAAACTTTCAGACAGAATATACCGCTGTGATTGTGGCTATGTCGAAGATAGGGATTTCAATGCAAGTCTAAATCTTAGAGATGCTGTGACTTACGAGATCGCATAACCTGGCAAACGTAAGTATGTACCGAAGGCTATTTCGGGAATTTACGACTGTGGAGTGTACAAGAACCTGCGAGTAGCGTATTGCAAAAGGTCGCCAAAGCATACACTGTGAAGCAGTAAGAAGTATCCGTGAGGACTTCAATTTCTCGATGTGTTTGAGTATATTTCAACACATTTTGAGTGGCAGTAATAGCTGCTTATGAAAAACATAGATCTATCGGGGAAATGGTCATTCATGCTTGACCCTAAAGGAGATATCGATTCTATGCCGCGCAGCATGGCGGACACTATCAGTCTGCCCGGGACCACGGCTATGGCAGGAAAGGGAGAATACAATACTAAAAGCGAAACGGGCTTTCTTACGGAAAATTATCCCTATGAGGGCCTTGCATGGTATTCTAAGAGGATAAAGCTTG
>JAILFQ010000239.1 GCA_024697505.1 Lachnospiraceae bacterium | reverse complement strand
TACAACATGATAACGCTATCTCCAAAACTTTCTATAGCGCCTATCATAGCTATGCCTTTAATGGCCGTTTTTGCGATCATTTTGGAGAAAAAGCTGGATAAGGTCTATGAAGATATAAGTGACGAAAACTCGGTAACCAATACCGTAGCACAGGAAAATCTTGCGGGAGTAAGAACCGTAAAGGCTTTTGCCAGAGAAAAATTTGAAATTCAAAAATTCCTTTCTCACAACAAGAGATATTACGAACTTAACATGAAAATGTCTAAGGTCCTTGTGCGTTACGAGCCTATTTTTACTTTTGTTTCTGCCATGCTTCCTATATTAACCCTCTTTCTTGGAGGCTATATGGTTATACAGGGAGAGATTACACTTGGTACTCTGGGGGCGTTTATTGCATACTGCGATTATTGTGTATGGCCGATGGAAATGCTTGGCTGGCTTGGCAATTCCGCAGCATCTTCTCTTGCATCATTTAAAAAGATAAACAAGATAAACAAGGAAGATCCGATTGTTGCAGATCCGGCAGAACCGGTAATGCTCGAAAAGGTGAACGGAGAGATAAGCTTTGAAAATGTTTCCTTCGGACTTGGGGGAAAGGATATTTTAAAAGATGTATCATTTACCCTTGGGGCAGGCAAGACTCTTGGAATAATGGGAGCAACAGGGTCCGGCAAGACAAGCATAATCAATCTTCTTGAAAGATTTTACGACCCGGATAAGGGAGAAATTAAGCTTGACGGCGTAAATCTTAAGGAACTTCCTCTTTCTACGGTAAGAGGGTCTATGGCAACGGTTATGCAGGATGTATTCCTTTTTTCGGATACAATAGAAGAAAACGTAAAGTTTGGTAAGCATGACCTTATAAGCGACAGCCTTGTTACAGATTCCTTAAAGAGGGCCCAGGCGGGAGAATTTGTTAACAAATTTGAGGAAGGTGCAAAGACCCTTATAGGTGAAAGGGGTGTTGGACTTTCCGGTGGACAAAAGCAGAGAATAAGCATTGCAAGAGCTCTTTCCAAGAAGGCGCCGGTGCTTATACTTGATGATTCCACATCTGCACTTGATATGGAAACGGAGCTTGCCATACAAAAGGAACTTAATGAGATGACCGGAGTTACCAAGGTCATTATCGCTCACAGAATATCTGCGGTAAGAAGAGCAGACGAGATAATATTCCTTGATAACGGCATGGTTGCAGAGTGCGGCACCCACGAAGAACTTATGAAAAAGAAAGGCCTTTACTATGAAACCTTTATGGCGCAGTACGGCGCTTTTCTGGATGCAGGCATTCAGGCAATGGAGGCATAAATATGGAAGTAAATACAATAAAAAAGGATGAAGAAACCGTCAGTGTTGGAAAAGCCAAGACTGTCGGCAGACTTTTAAAATACCTTTTTGATTACACAGGACTTATAATAGGCGTCCTTATTGTAATCGGAATCGGTATAGCAATAAAAATAGTCAACCCTCTTATTATAGAGAGGGCAATAAATGTAAACGTAGCCGAGAAGGATACGGACGGACTTGTTAAACTTGCGGTTGTTGCCATAGTACTTAATGTACTTGCTTTTGTTCTTACAAAAGTAAGAATGTATTACATGGCAAAAATGTCAAATGATGTAGTCCTAAGAATAAGAAAGCAGCTTTTTGAACACATACAGACATTAAGCTTCAGCTTTTTTGATTCCAGACCTACGGGTAAGATTCTTGCAAGACTTATGGGAGATGTTAAATCCTTAAGGGATGTGCTTACAAACTTTGTATCCACTCTTCTTCCGGAGTTTGTAACCGTTATAACCGTAGTTATAATAATGTTTGTAAAGAACACAAAGCTTGCACTTGCGGCAATGGTAAGCCTCCCGCTAATGATGGGCGGAATCTGGCTTATACAGACGGTATCTCACAAAAGATGGCAGATCTTCAGAAAAAAAGCTTCAAATCTGAACGCGTTTATTCATGAAGATGTGTCCGGAATGAGGGTTATTCAAAGTTTTAATGCGGAGAAAGAAACAGCCCAAACTTTTGACATACTTCTTGACGAGCACTTTAACTCTTTCAGAGATGCGGTAAGAGTTGCGGATGCCTTCGGGTCGGTAACAGATTTCTCCTGGGGTATTGCATCATTTTGCCTTTATTTTGTAGGAGTTAAGGTAATAGGCGGCGATGTAACACAGGTTGGTACCCTGATCGCCTTCTCCACATACGTTTCCATGTTCTGGAACCCTATAATGAGACTTGGAAATTTCTATAATCAGCTTATTACAAATATTACAGGTGCGGAAAGAATCTTTGAAATACTGGACACCAAGCCGGAAATCTCTGATAAGGCAGGTGTTGAAGAACTTCCGGAGATCAAGGGAGAAGTTGAGTTCTCTCATGTATCATTTGCTTATGACGAAAAGACCAAAGTGCTTGAGGATGTAAGCTTTAAGGTGAAACCGGGAGAAACGATTGCTCTTGTCGGCCCTACCGGAGCGGGAAAGAGCACCATTGTTAATCTTATAAGCAGATTTTACGACATACAGGAAGGCAATATTTATATAGACGGCCACAACATAAAGGATGTTTCCGTAGAAAGTCTCAGAGACAAGATGGGAATAATGACGCA
>JAILFQ010000218.1 GCA_024697505.1 Lachnospiraceae bacterium | reverse complement strand
AACATTTCAAAATAACCCGCAAATCCGATTCCGTAAAGTTTCAGCGGATATGAATTTTCGGTATAACTGTTTATATTCATTCCGCCCTTTACAAGCATTGCATCCACGAACGGAATTAAAAAACTTGCCCCCAGTAAAAAGGTTGCCAAACCGGCTTTAACACCATGAAAAACCGTCTGGATCCGCCATGCCCGTTTTATGCTTATAAGCATTCCCAGCACAACAAAGATTGCAGCCATCCATGTAGAAAGCACATGAGTATTTAAAAGACCGGCAAGTCCAACGCTTATAACAAGCCAGCCCTTATTTGTTTCTTTAAATGAAAGGGCCTCATCCGTTAATACAAGATAAAAACCATACAGAAGAAGAGGATAAAATACAAAGGCTCCGTACTCTCCCACAGCATGTCTCAAGTATATATCCATAATTCTGTAAAAGGCCCCTGTATACAGAAAAGCTCCTATAAATGCGACCTTCTGTTTCTTAAAGATGCCCTTAAAACAGAAATAAGATACAAGGGCAGTAAGAATATTAATGAATATGCAGAAAGCCTGAAATGCCGTCTGCATTTTTACACCTGCAATATTTAGAACGGCAGGGAACATAAGAAGCACATCTCCGTACATTGCTCCCACTATATACCCGTATCCGTTATACCATTCCGGCTGAAATTTAGGGAATATGGTTCCGTTCAGAAGTCCGGCTCTTAGCCCGTAAATCCTTCCTATATGAAAGGCTATATCATGACCGGATACTACAAGATTGTTGAAACTTGGCGATGAAACGAGCACTGCAAATATTGCCAGCACCGTAACCGGAAGTACTTCCTTTTTATTCTTTGAAAAATACAAGTAAACCACATTGCAGAACGCAAAAAAGAGTATGAGTGCAAAGATCCTTACCATACAGCCATATATGTTATTACTTGACTTGACGTTCTTTTCTTCCCACAGTTTAATCCCGGAAAAAGAAAAGGAACCGTTTCCTCCATATACAGTCTGTACTTCAAAATCGTCTATGTCCGACGGCAAATAGAAGGAAAGTGTTGCCGTATTATCATTTGGGTCCAGATAAGTTCTGTTATTATGGAAACCTTCATTTAAAAGCTGATTTGAATATGTGCCTAAGAAGTTTCCCTCACCGGTCGCCGAGTAATGAATCTCAAGCGTATACTGACCTGAATCCAAATGCATATATGGACCGTAGGAAAGAACCCTTTCACTTTGGCCTTCGTCAAACCACCCCGGTTTTCTGCTTTCATCCACATAGTAATCGGAGCCCTCGGAAACTCCAAGGCCTGTGGAAGCAAACTCCGTCGCCTTCCATTCCATTTCAAACAAAGGTTGTGTACTGCTGTCCGAGCTTACCAACGAAATAATATTGTATGCCAGATACAGCAAAAATATAATAACTTCAACCAATACTGCAACTGTTATTTTTTTAACTTTAGCACAACCGTTCATTCCCCTGATCCCCAATAATCTTTATTTTATTTTGTTTTTCTTATTTTGTTTCTTCTTATTTTGTTTTTCTTATTTTGTTTTTTGTTTCTTCTTATTTTGTTTTTCTTTTTTTGTTTTATCTTATTGTTTTATCTTATTACTTTTTATTCCCTTTTATCGTATTTTTACACCAAGCAGTTTTTCTGCAACGTCGTACATTTCGTCCATCATTTCCTCCACAGTGGAGTCTGCTCTGGACATTCCGTAAATTGCAAACATAAGGCTGGCAGCTCTGAGTTCCGGATTTTTTATATCCCATACACCTGTCTGCGTTCCTTTTTCAAGAATCTTTTTTATGCACTCCGTAAGTCTGTAATAAGTTTTAAGACGAAGAGTGTCGAAATTAAAACGCTTTTCCTCAGAGCCCGCATACTCTGAAGACATTCCTTTTTCCTGTTCGGACATTTTTCCGCTTATACGGATAAAGGATTTTATCGCCTCTGCAGGCTCGATAAACTCGTCCTCGGACATTTGTTTAAACAAAGCAACAAGAGAAGCTCCTTTCCTGTCCAGGACCGCATTGTAAAGCCCTTCCTTAGATCCAAAGTAGTGTAAAACCGTCCCCCTTACAACGTTTGCCTCTGCCGCAACATCGTCAAGATTAACCCCATAATAGCCATGTTCCGTAAAAAGTCTGTCTGCAACATCAAGAAGCTGTGTGCGACGAAGTTCCGGATTTCCGACTCTTTTAACATTCTTCAAATCATCCATAAAAATGCCACCTCCAAACCGAATATTTTTGCATACTATTCCACTTGTTGACAAAAAGAAAACTGCCTATTTCCATTCTTACCCAAAACAATATAAAAGTCAATGCTTTTTTGGTTTTTAAAAGCAAAAAAAGACCCCATAAACACTGTGTTTTAAACAGTTCTATGGAGCCTTTAACGCAAATGATGTCCGGTGCCTCCAAATTTGGAGGTAAACTTAAATCTTTTGGCAGGC
>JAILFQ010000207.1 GCA_024697505.1 Lachnospiraceae bacterium | reverse complement strand
AGTTTTGCACTTCCGTACATACCGGCATCATTTCCCAAAGTGGCAAGTTTAAACTCCTTGCCCTGGAAAGCATTAAGTAAATTGTCCTCATAATACTTTCTTACCAGGTCCGTAATGATGGTTCCCGCCTTGGAAACGCCTCCACCTATAACAAAAGCCTCCGGATCCACACTGGCAACAATACATTTTAATGCTCCGGCAAGGATCTTGCACACCTTATTGACTATTTCGTCTGCAAGCTCATCTCCGGCTTTTGCACAGTCAAATACATCCTTCGCAGTAATCTTTTCAAATTTGGAAAGTTCACTCTTTTTGTCGGAATTCTTTACGGCCTCTGTTGCAAGGTATGCTATACCCGTAGCGGATGTATACTGCTCCAGGTGTCCATGACCTCCGCAACCGCAAATACGGGTTTCATCCGGATTAACAACCATATGCCCTATTTCTCCGCCTGCACCGTTACTTCCGGCAACAACGCTTCCGTTTACAATGATCCCGCCGCCTACACCTGTTCCAAGAGTTATCATTACCATATCTTTGTAACCCTGTCCGCCGCCCTTCCACATTTCTCCGAGAGCAGCAACGTTTGCATCATTTGCGGCATAAACAGGAAGACCTACCATATCTCCCAAAACTTTATTAACATTCATAATGCCCCAGCCAAGGTTTGCACATTTAAGCACAGTTCCGTCGCTCTTAACAGGACCGGGTACTCCTACACCAACACCAAGAACATCTTCCTTGGTAAGTTTCTTTTCTGCCATCTTTTTATGGATTGCTTCGGTTATGTCCGCAGGAACCGCCTCTCCGCCGTTCTCACAACGTGTAGGGATTTCCCACTTTTCAACCATTTCTCCTTCAACGGTAAAAAGTCCCATTTTTACTGTTGTTCCGCCTATATCAATTCCAAATACGTACTTCATTGTAAGTCCACCTTTTCTTATTTATCTGTTCCGGCTTCAGGTACACTTGGTACAAGTCCGGCTTTAAGCTGCTGTTTTATAAGATTGTTTGTAACTCTGTTGTAGAGTTCCTTTGCCGCATCATAACCCATCTTTTTCTGTCTGTGGTTAACTGCCGCGGTCTCGCAAATGATGGCCAGGTTTCGCCCCGGTCTTATAGGAATATCCTGGCAGATAACCTTGTTTCCAAGGTATTCCGTATAGTTATCTTCAAGACCCATGCGGTCGTATTCTTTATCTTTATTCCACTCTTCAAGACGGATAACCAGGTCTATGTTTTGAGTATTCTTAACACATTCAACACCGTAAAGAGCCTTAACGTCCACTATCCCTATTCCTCTAAGCTCTATAAAGTGTCTTGTAATTTCAGGTGCGGAACCAACCAAAGTATCATCACTGACTTTTTTAATTTCAACAACATCATCAGATACAAGACGATGTCCTCTCTTAATAAGTTCAAGTGCGGCCTCACTCTTACCTATACCGCTTTCACCGGTAATAAGAATACCTTCGCCGTATACATCTACCAAAACACCATGTATGGAAATTCTCGGAGCAAGTTCTACCTTAAGCCATCTTATAACTTCCGCCATAAAATCGGAAGTGGACTTCTGACTTCTGAAGATCGGAACATCCATTTCTGTCGCAAGCTGTATAAATTCCTCGTTAACCTCAATATTTCTGCAAAACACTATGCAAGGCACATGATAACTCATAAGTTTTTTCATAATACCTATGCCATGGTCTTTTTCCATTTTTTCCATATAAGCATGCTCTACATTACCTATGATCTGGATACGGTCATAGTTAAAGTAGTCGAAAAAGCCTGCCAGCTGGAGCGCCGGTCTGTTTACTTCCGGCTGAGTAAGCACTTGTTCAGAAATATCTATCTCCGGAGTGCAGTTTTCGAGATTCATTTTTTCCACAAGCTTTGAAAGCTCTACGGTATACATCTTTACTCCTCCTTTTAACGCCTATGCGTCTGTCCTTTATAACCTTAATAAACAATTCCTTCTTTGTCAACTATGAAGGAAATTATATACGCTCTCTGCCGCGGCAATATTCATTGCTTCTGTATCTGCTATCTCTTCAACGCTCGCTTCCTTCAAAGCTTCGAGAGAGCCGAATTTCTTCATAAGAGCTCTTCTTCTGGCACCGCCTATTCCCGGAATATCATCCAAGATGGAATGTACCTGAGCTTTTCCTCTAAGAAGTCTGTGATATTCAATGGCAAAACGGTGAGTCTCATCCTGTATTCTGGTAATAAGCTTGAAAGCTTCACTTCTGGTATCTATAGGAAGTTCAACGTTATCCTGAAAAAGACCTCTTGTCCGGTGGTTGTCATCCTTTACCATTCCGCACACAGGAATGTTAATTCCCTGCTCTTCAAGCACTTTAAGACACACATTCACCTGGCCCTTACCACCGTCCATAAGTATAAGGTCCGGATATCT
>JAILFQ010000189.1 GCA_024697505.1 Lachnospiraceae bacterium | reverse complement strand
CATCTAAACGTCACCTTATCCTTCCTGCTGTGTGGAATGAAGTTCTCCCTCCACTTTTTCTGTATAAAGATGACCATGAAGATGATCTATCTCATGGCAAAAGGCTCTTGCAAGAAGCCCTTCACCCTCAAGTTCAATTTCATTCATGTCAAGATCGAAAGCTTTTACCTTAACGTAATTAGGCCTTGTAACAGTACCGGATTTGCCAGGTAAGCTGAGACAGCCCTCTTCTCCTGTTTGAGTGCCGGAAGTTTCGATGATTTCCGGATTGATAAGGACAATAGGATCGTCGCATTCAGGAGACACATCAATTACAACAAGCTGTTTAAGTATTCCTACCTGAGGTGCCGCAAGACCTACGCCGTTTGAATCATACATAGTTTCAAGCATGTCCTCAACAAGGATTTTTATTTTCTTTGTAACTTCAGTAATCGGACGACACTCTTTATTGAGTACCTCATCCCCGAATATTCGTATATTTCTTATAGCCATTTTCTTTTCCTCCGATTTTAGTAACTGTTCATTGGATCAAGATCCAAATACAGAAGTTCATCCTTTTTATCTTTATAAGAATCCTTAACTTCGTCAAGGAATTTCATCAACTTGTACAGTATATCATAATTTTCGGATTTTACATAGATAAGTTGTCTGTATAAATCCGTAACCTTAGCAAGCCCGGCCTTTGCGGGTCCGATCATAAACACATCTTCACAACCGGTTTCACCCAGTTTTTCCTTTATTTTTCCTGCCAAATAAGCGCAAAAATCCTCATTTCGTTTTTCATTAGGTCCCGTACAAAGCACCGCAAGAATATGAGAAAGGGGTGGGTAACCGGCAAGTCTCCTGTATGCCATTTCTTTTTCAAAAAAACCTTCATAATCCGCCTCTTTTGCGCATACAATGCTGTAATGGTCAGGTCTGTAGGTTTGTATATAAACTTCACCGGGAAGTTTATCTCTCCCCGCTCTTCCGGCTGCCTGCAGCAATAATTCAAAAGTTTTTTCGGATGCTCTGTAATCCGATACGTTCAAAGAAAGGTCCGCAGCCAAAATCCCGACAAGAGTAACTTTCGGAAAGTCATGCCCCTTAACTATCATTTGAGTACCTATAAGAATATCTGCTTCTTCGTTGGCAAATGCCGAAAGAATATTTTCGTAGCTGTCTTTACTTTTGGTTGTATCTGCGTCCATTCGTAAAACTCTGGCGTAAGGAAATATTTTCTTTATATTTTCCTCTACCTTTTGGGTTCCCGTACCAAAAGCCCCTATAAATGATGAGCCGCATTCCGGACACTTCTTTACAAACGGTATTTCATATCCGCAATAATGACATCTGAGCATTTTGTCGTTATGAAGGGTCAAAGAAACAGAACAATGCGGGCACATTACAGGTTTTCCACAGCTTCTGCAGGAAACCGAGCCGGAATAGCCTCTTCTGTTAAGGAAAAGCATTACCTGCTCGTTTTTTCTTAACCTGTCGTTAATTGCAGAAACCAATTCTCTTCCAAACATTGTTTTATTGCCGGAAGCAAGTTCCGCTTTAAGATCTATTATCTTTATTTCCGCTTCTTTTGCGTCTTTTGCCCTTTTAGTCAGTTTTAACAGTACGTACTCTCCGTTTTTGGCCTTCAGATAAGACTCCAGAGACGGAGTCGCAGATCCCAGTATCAATGATGAACCGGTCATATCCGCAAGAACCTCAGCCATTTCCCTTGCATGATACTTAGGCGGATTATCGCTCTTATAAGAGCCTTCATGTTCTTCATCAATAACAATAAGTCCGAGATTTTTAAAAGGAGTAAAAAGTGCAGACCTTGGGCCTATCATTATATCTATTTTTCCGTCTTCCGCCATGCGGTACTGGTCGTATTTTTCGCCGGCAGACAGTTTGGAATGCATAAACGATACCCTGTCTCCAAAATGCATGGAAAACCTTTTGACCGTCTGGTAAGTAAGGGAAATTTCCGGGATAAGCACTATCACCTGCTTACCCATGGAAACAGCATGTTCAATAACATTTATATATACTTCGGTTTTTCCGCTTCCTGTTATTCCGTGGAGAAGATAGGTCTTTTTATCTCCGTTATCCATGTCTTTTACTATGGTGTCCACTGCAGACTGCTGCTCAGGATTAAGAACAAGACCCGTAATCTTTTTATAACTTTTATTGTTGGCTTTTCTTAAAACCTCTTCTACATCAACTCTTATTACATCGTCTTTAACAAGAGCCTCCAAAGTAGATGCGGCAATATTAAGTTTACCGGTAACTATGGATTTATCCATTTGCGGCTGAGTAAGAAGTTCCTCAAGAAGTCTTACTTTCCCAAGTGCATGCTTCTTTTCGTAAGTTTCTATGAGTATTTTTGTCTCTTCCTCGTTTTTATTCAGAACAACGGTCTTTTTTTCTACCGGTTTTACGGTTTTTTTAACGTTTAGTACGGTACTTAGGGCATCATTCATTGTTCCGCCGAACATTTCATGCATTTTTGCGGCAAGCGCTATCATTCTTGAGGAAACAGGCAGAGCTTTCGCGTTCAGGCGCAGTACGTCCTTTATTTTGGAAGGCTCGATCTTGGGCTTTTCGGAAAAGCCCACAACAAAACCTTCAAGCTCTCTTTCACCTTTGCCAAAAGGTATAACCACAGCGCTTCCCATTTTAATTTCTTCTTCAAGTTCCGAAGGAATATGATACTGAAAGCTTCTGTCCAAATTTTCGTGCGAAATGTCTACAATGATATCTGCGTACATAGTTTAGTTCCCGTTTATTTCTTCTAAAACTTCTTTAATGAGTATTCTTTCATCCATAGGGTACTTAACGCCCTTTATTTCCTGATAATCCTCATGGCCTTTTCCGGCAAGAACGATTATGTCTCTTGGTCTTGCATTTTCCAAACAGAATTTTATGGCCTGCTTTCTGTCAGGAATTGTTACATACTTACCGTCTTTCTTCTTAACCCCGGTAAGAATATCGTTAATAATGTCAAGCGGTTCTTCAAAACGCGGGTTGTCGCTGGTAACAACCGTAAGATCCGCATATTCGGAAGAAATCTCCCCCATTTCGTAACGTCTTTCTTTGGATCTGTTACCGCCGCACCCGAATAAGCAGATAAGTCTTCCCGGATCGTACTCTTTTAATGTAATCAACAAACTCTTAAGACTCATTGCATTATGGGCGTAATCTATCATTAAGGTGTATTTGTCGGAAACGTTTACACTTTCAAGTCTGCCTTTAACCTTAACATCTTTAAGAGCCTTCTTTATAACTTCTTCCTTAAGGTCAAAATGACTCAAAAGGGCTGCTGCGGTAAGAGAATTGTAAACCGTAAACGTACCCGGAATATTTACTTTGAGTTCTGTATTCAACTTACCTTTAATCTTATATTCAACGGACATTTTTCCGCCTTCA
>JAILFQ010000139.1 GCA_024697505.1 Lachnospiraceae bacterium | reverse complement strand
GAAGAAGTACATTCAAGACATCCGGATGGGCCTTTTCAAGTTCATCAAAAAGTACAACCGAATACGGTTTTCTTCTTACAAGTTCCGCCAGCTGACCACCCTCTTCGTAACCCACGTATCCGGGAGGAGCACCTGTAATCTTTGCGGCACTCTGCTTTTCCATATACTCAGACATGTCCACCCTAATGATGGCGCTTTCATCTCCAAACATTGCTTCCGCAAGTGCTTTGGAAAGTTCGGTTTTGCCCACACCGGTCGGTCCGAGGAAAAGGAAAGAACCTACCGGGCGCTTTGGATCTTTAAGTCCGACTCTTGCTCTTCTGATCGCCTTTGAAACGGCATCCACCGCTTCGTCCTGGCCTATAACCCTCTTTTTAAGGACCTCCGGAAGCTTTACAAGCTTAACCGACTCTTCTTCCTTAACCTTGGAAAGAGGGATCTTGGTCCATGAAGAAATAACATCCGCAACATCTTCATCGCCAAGAACAGGCACTTCTTCCTTCTTTCTCTTCTTTCCGGTTTTTGAATTTTTATTTAAAACGGCAGCTCTCTCTTCAAAGGCCTTTGCAGCTTCATCATAATAGCCGCCCTTTAAGGCTTCTTCCACTTTTGAAAGCATTTCTGCCGCTTTTGTCTTATCCTTTTGTTCCGGACTTTCTTTCTCATTATAGCCGTTTACCTTAAGGAAAAGCCTTGCAGATGCCTCATCCATTGCATCTATTGCCTTATCCGGAAGAAAACGGTCATTTACATACCTTCCGGTAAGATTTACGCAGGCAAGTATTGCCTCATCAGATATTTTGATCTTATGAAAAGACTCATAACCCGGCCTAAGCCCTTTAAGAATTTCTATACACTCTTCCTTTGAAGGTTCCTCTATTGTTACCGGCTGGAATCTTCTTTCCAGGGCGGCATCTTTTTCTATGCGTTTTCTGTACTCGCTTATGGTTGTTGCACCTATAACCTGTATTTCTCCTCTTGCAAGGGAAGGTTTAAGTATATTGGCGGCATCCAGAGTTCCCTCTGCACCGCCTGCACCTATAAGCGTGTGTATTTCGTCTATAAATAAAATGATATTGCCTGCAGCCGCAACCTCTGCAATAACTCTCTTTATTCTCTCTTCAAACTCACCGCGATACTTTGTTCCCGCAACAAGTCCCGCCATATCCAAGGTGTATATCCTCTTTCCGGATAAGGAGGAAGGCACTCTTCCTGCAGCCATAAGCTGTGCAAGTCCCTCAATAACCGCGGTTTTACCCACTCCCGGTTCTCCCACAAGACAAGGATTGTTCTTTGTTCTGCGGGAAAGAATACGGATTACGCTTTCAATTTCCTCTTTTCTTCCCACAATAGGGTCCATTTCGCCGGTTTCTGCGGCCAGAGTAATATCTTTTCCGTATTTTGCAAGGGTTTCGGTTTCCGACTCATCTTCATCAAAGCCTTCCATAAAATTCCTTGCTATTTCTTCCCTAAGGTCCATAATTGCATCTTTAGGATTGTCTCCAAACTGCACACAGGCATCTATGTACGTTTTGGCCACATTTGCACCCAGGGTATTTAAAATTCTGAAAGCGGTGGAATCCACTTTTTTTATAAGAGCAACAAGTATATGAAGACTTCCTATAAGCTCGTCGCCTCTGTCCTCTGCTTCAAAAGCGGCATCCTCAAGCACTTCCTTAGCCGTAGGGGAATAACTGTCTTTCCTTTCCGGCTTTTCTTCCACATTAAATGTAGCAAAATCCCCTATAAGAGTTTCTATCTTATAAGGGAATACATTATTATCCAAAAGGACTTCTTTTGCTGTGCATTCCGTTGTTGCAAGAGCATAAAGAATATGCTCTGTTCCAACGTAGCCACGTTTTACCTCAACTGCTGTTTTATAAGCCCTAAGCAGTACCTTTTCGGCATTTTTTGTATATTTCTTTTCCATGTTCTCTTTCCTCAAAGACCGGGGGATCACTCCCTCGGTCTTGTAATAACTACAGTATAAGTTTGAATATCTCCGTTCTCGGCTTCAACCTCTATTGTAATGTAGTTGTCGCCGTATCTGGTTGCCGCAATGGCATTATGTACAACCTCGTCATCCTTCGTCTTTGCTGTATATGTTCCGACTCTTACAATCGCTCTTGGGCTTATAGGCACCGCAGCAACGTTTACGGTAAGATTTGTAGGGGCTACCGAAGTGTAGTAAACCTGATCGATCGTAGGATTAAACTCAGGAATTAAATCAAGTGTAGTTCCTGTTTCGTCTTCAATAATAATATACTGAAGCCAGTTGTTGGTGCTGGACAGATCTCCGGATGGTGCAGGAGAAATCTCCTCCGG
>JAILFQ010000059.1 GCA_024697505.1 Lachnospiraceae bacterium | reverse complement strand
CCATCTCATACCTATAAATATTTGATAACAAAGTCATGCGGCTTCGTCATGTTATGCGGTATTAGCAGTCGTTTCCAACTGTTATCCCCCTGTATGAGGTAGGTTACCCACGCGTTACTCACCCGTCCGCCACTAAGTCAACCAAAAAGCAAGCTTCTCGGTTGCTTCGTTCGACTTGCATGTGTTAAGCACGCCGCCAGCGTTCATCCTGAGCCAGGATCAAACTCTCATGTTGAAATGTTTGTTTCCTCTCAGAACTATTCTGGCATTTCTTTTCCTAAGAAAAAATTTGCAAAGGTTAGTTCCGTGCGACATATCTCTATGTCGACTTTTTACTGTTTCTAAGGTTTGTGATCTTTCGATCACAGTTCTTAGAATGAAAATTTTATTAGAATTTTCAGGGTTGTTTCACTGTTAAGTTTTCAAGGTTCTGTGTTGCTGTCTCTCGCGACAGCTCCTACATACTACCACCCTAAAAAGAGTTTGTCAACAAGAATTTTAAATTTTTTTAAAAACTTCTTTGCCTTATCCACATTTTCCCAAAAATATAGAGGTAAAAAGAGCGGTTATCCACTCTCTTTACCTCTGTTTATCAACATTTAACCGATATTTTCAGCCCTTTATTCACTTTCCTTTTCCAAAAGCCATATTTCGGAAAGCTGCAGCATATCACCGTTATTGTTTAAAGCAAACATGTAATACTTATAGGAAGCCGGAGAGTCACATTCAAAGCTTGTTCCCGTTCTGCTTGCGGTCTCCATGCCTGTTCCGTCAAAAACATAGTCTATAATTTCCCACTTATCGTTTCTGGAGTTACGTCCGTATAAAGTCCAGGACTCCGGATTTCTCTCCGGATGGTCTGCCGTATCATTACCTGTAAAAAGTACATAATCCGTTACAACAGCAGGCTCCGTAAACTCAAAGTATACAGTGTACGGATCCATAGCCCATGAACAATACTTCGTTGATGTATCATTATCAAAGAGCATTGTTTCATTTTCCGTACCATATCCCGGGGTATCAGATGTAATCCATTTCTGATTTACAAGATAATTAAGAAGATTATATCTTCCATTAAGGCAGCTTATTATATCATTTACAACTGTAACGCTTGTTCCGTACGGCTGATCTTCGCTTGCGCCGTAAACGTCAACTTCCGAAAGGGCAACCGCACTGTCCCCCGTTGTTTTATTCCACATATCCACAGCCCAGCTTACAAACTTATCTCCCAAAAAGTCTTCGGAATGGAAGTGCTTGTCAAGCCATTCATAACGGTCTTCCATCCATTTTATAAGATAGTCCACCTGGCCTTCATATGTTTCTATAGAAAGAATATACTTTGTTTCGCAGCTCATTTTGGTTCCGAGAGTCGGCCATTTATCGTAGTTTTTCTTAAAACTTTCGAGCCCTGCAGCTTCAGCTTCTCTAATTGAGACTAAAATATCCGCTCTGTTCTGCTTTTGAGCATCCCAGTGTTCTACAACCATCTCCCTGAACCAGGAATACTTCATTATTGTATAAAACCACGGATTGGACTGTCCTTTAAGGTTAAGTGCAGCGTAAAAGTCTGTGTAGTATTCGGTACCATCATCTGCGTTGCCAAGGGAAAGGTCGAAATCCCAGGCAGGTCCAAAGTACATTTTGCCGCCGGCCTTCTTATACATATTAAAGCTATCCCAGCCGCAGTCTTTATTTTTTACCGTTTCTTCAAGAAGGTAGGTGTCTATAAGAGAATCCAGGTCTATAAGACTTTCAATGGTTTCTTTGTCACCGGCCTTTACCGCTTTCCAGCACTCATCCACGTATGAAGCAATGTATTCAACCTGTTTTGATGCAAGCGCCTTATCGGCAGAAATATCGCTTTTTAATTTAAATGTTCTGTTAGCTGCTGTAAACACCACATCATCCGCATAATAGGACATTTCAAATAGGTATCCTATATCTGTGGATTTATCTATATTTGTAAGATCCAGCTTTACCTTGTGTTTCTTTTCCTCAATCTGCTCGCAAAGAAGATATACTCCTCTGTATTCACCATTAAGGTAAAGATCTACCGAAGTACATGCCGGCATATAATCTATTCCCTCAAAACTTTCTCCAAGGTTTAAGGCTGTATAGTTTCTAAGCAAAGTGGCATCGCAGGCATTTGCAAGAAGTGCCCATTTCTTAGACTTGCCTTCACCTATTCCAAGAAGATTGTCCTTTGTTTCGAGTTTAATCTTGTAAGACTTCTTTTCAAAATTCCAGGTTCCGTTTCCTCTTCCTCTTACCTGAATGTTTACCGTATCCAGATCATGTCCTTCAGAACCGGTAATCTTTAAAGAGCCCCCAATGTACTCCTCCTTAGAGGTTACATCTTTTCCGGTTTCCGTTGTAAGATAAAGCTTTGGAAGCCAGCCTTCGCCGCTTTCTCCGGTTTCTTCCACGTTTCCTTCCGCTACTGTCTTACCGGCCCCGTCATTCTTAGAAGTCTTTTCCCCATTTTCCTTTTCAGAATTTCCGTTACACCCCGAAAACAGAGTTCCCATAAGCATTACACAAATCGCGAGTATAACAAGTTTAATTTTTCTTTTGTTTTTCTTTGTCATAGCCCTCTCCCAATTTAACAATTTGTTAAGTTTCTTCTATACTAAAACACGGTTCCGAAAACTTCGGAACCGTGCATAATATATTGTTTTTTCTTTGATATTACTTCTGAACAAGATGTACGGCAAAACCGCCAAACTCACCCTTAAGGTAAATGGCATTAAGCTTTCCGTCTTTAAATTTAGCGGAGTCCTTATCGAATTCAAAGCCCTGAAGCTCCATGTGATAAACGGCACGCTCAATGTAGTTTGTTGCAACCGCAATGTGGCCATGTGTTCCAAGTCCGGGTGCTTTTGTAATCTCAATTCCTGTGCCTGCAAATACAGAGCTGTTTCCAACCTTCTTTGCAAATCCGAAGAAGTTGGCAAATGAGTCTGCAATTCCTTCTGCTTCCTCACCGCTGTTTGCGTTAATGCCAACATGTCTGAGCTCAAATCCGAGCATAGTATTTACAGCCTCTCTTGTAAGACGCTTAATCTCGTCAAAATTACCGGAGTTAATAAGATCTCCGCTAACCATCCAGCTTCCGCCACAGGCAACAATCTTAGGGAAGTCAAGGTAAGACTTTAAGTTGGAAGCGTTAATTCCGCCTGTAGGCATAAACTTAACCTTAGTATAAGGTGCAGACATAGCCTTAATCTTGGCAATACCGCCGGAAGCTTCCGCAGGGAAGAACTTAACTACATCAAGACCGAGTTCAAGAGCCTGCTCAATATCTGTTGGGCTGGATGTACCCGGTGTAATAGGAATATTCTTATCTACACAGTATTTAACAACCTTT
>JAILFQ010000016.1 GCA_024697505.1 Lachnospiraceae bacterium | reverse complement strand
CAGTGTATAGGAATAGTCCAAGTCTTTTTTATAGGGCTTTATATCCATTAAATCTTCCCCCTTAAGTTTTAAAAAAAAGGCCGAAGATAATATATCTTCGGCCTTTTGATCAATTCGTTATCAGCCTAACTGAGCAGCAACTTCAGCTGCAAAGTCTTCATTCTTCTTTTCAAGACCTTCACCAGTCTCAAAACGGATGAACTTCTTAACAGAAAGCTTGATTCCGGAATTCTTTGCAACAGATGCTACATAAGCAGCAACATTCTGCTTGCCATCTTCAGCCTTTACATAAACCTGATCGAGAAGGCAGATTTCCTTAAGCTGCTTAGATATACGTCCTTCAACAAGACCTGAAAAAATCTTATCAGCCATATAAGCATCCTTCTGCTCAAATGCAAACTTAGCAAGAACAGCAGGAGCTTCCTTGGAAAGGAAGTTGAAAAGGAAGTTCATATTGGACTTCTTCTCTTCATAAATAGCGATATCTTCATCACTCCAAGCCTTTTCGCTGACAGCTTTATCAATAAGCTTCTGAAGAATTGGCTTTGGAAGGGATGCAGGATCGTTAAGAGCACTGTCTATTGTAATCTCGCGAAGTTTCTTAAGTTCTTCTGCTGAAATGTCATCCTTGCTTACATACTGAGGATTCATAGCTGCAATCTGCATTGCAACGTTCTTTGCACACTCATGAGCAGCCTCTGCATTGCCGTCACTCTCAACTTCAAGAAGAATAGCAATACGTCCGTTGCCATGAATATAAGACTCAACAAAACCGTTGGATGCTTCAAGCTTTGCAAATCTTCTGATATTCATGTTTTCACCGATAACAGCGATCTGAGCTGCAAGAGCTTCTTTAACAGTAGCGCTTGAATCAAGGCTCCATTTTTCAGCAAGGAACGCATCAATGTTAGTTGCCTTTGTTGTTGCACACTGAGCAACAACAGCAGAAACATAGTCACGGAACTTTTCGTTCTTTGCAACAAAGTCTGTTTCTGAGTTAACTTCTACAATAGCACCAACCTTACCGTCAGCGGAAACGAATGTATCGGAAACACCTTCTGCTGCAATTCTTCCGGCCTTCTTTTCAGCCTTTGCAAGTCCATTCTTTCTTAACCATTCAACGGCTTCATCTTTGTTACCGTTTGTATTTGAAAGTGCCTTTTTGCAATCCATCATGCCGGCACCTGTCATATCTCTTAACTCTTTAACCAATGCTGCTGTAATTTCAGCCATTATATTTTCCTCCTAAATTGTAATGAATTACTGCTCGTCAGCAACTTCTTCTGTTTCAGCTTCAGCAGCGACAAATTCCTCGCCCTGATTTGCTTCGATAACAGCATCTGCCATCTTTGCAACAATAAGTTTTACAGCTCTGATAGCATCATCATTACCAGGAATTACATAATCAAGTTCATCAGGATCACAGTTTGTATCAGCGATTCCAAGAAGTGTGATTCCAAGAGAATGAGCTTCCTGTACGCAGATTCTTTCCTTCTTAGGATCTACTACAAAAATAGCATCCGGAAGCTTCTTCATATCCTTAATACCGCCAAGGTTCTTTTCAAGCTTCTCCCATTCCTTCTTGAGTTCGGAAACTTCCTTCTTAGGAAGAACTTCAAATGTTCCGTCTTCACTCATCTTTTCAATTGCCTTTAATCTTGCAATTCTGGACTGGATTGTTCTGAAGTTTGTAAGCATACCGCCGAGCCATCTCTCGTTTACATAGTACATACCGCAACGCTCTGCTTCTGACTTAACAGACTCCTGTGCCTGCTTCTTTGTTCCTACGAAAAGAACGGAACCACCGTTTGCAACGATATCCTTAAGTGCATAATAAGCCTCGTCAACCTTACCAACAGACTTCTGAAGATCGATAATATGAATAGCGCTTCGCTCTGTGTAGATGTACTCAGCCATCTTAGGGTTCCATCTTCTTGTCTGATGTCCAAAATGAACACCTGCTTCAAGTAACTGTTTCATTGAAATAACGTTCATAACTTTTCCTCCAAATGGTTTTAATCTTCCGCATATTTTCATCAAGACGAACCTTTTAAGGCACCATGTCTTAAACAAATATACGTGTTTTGTCACAGACTTCGCCTGTGCACGCCGTTTGCCATAATATCATACCATCATTTTAAAAGCAAGCATTTTTTACAATTATTTAATTATTTTCCGGTAAGTTCATGCGCAAGATCGGCATAAGTCATATCACTGGACAATTTATGCGGCCCAATGTTGATCTGTGTATCAAGTTTTCTGCTTTCAAGATAATGTAAAAAATCATAATAATCGGTAATTATGCCCGCATCTAACATCATCTTGCAAACAATTTCCGAGGACATACCTCTTTTCACCATTATAGAAACCGTAATAACGTCCTCAGTCGGTGAACCGGTCGGTGTTGCAGCCGGTGTATCTGTAGGTGATACTGTAGGAACTGGCGTATCGGTTGGTCCAGGAGTGTTTGTAGGTGTAGGAACAGGAGTTTCTGTAGGCGTAGGCGCCGGCGTTTCCGTAGGTGTAGGTACGGGAGTTTCCGTAGGTGTTGGCGCCGGTGTATCAGTCATTCCTTTTAAAGAATGGCCTTTCTTATCGTAGCCGTCATCATTTCCTATCTCTATCTCTTCAATTTTTACATAACCTAGCTTTTCGGCTTTTTCAACAAATTCTTCATCACTTAAACGTGGTTCGTATAATATTGAAAATAATATTGATGTTATAAGAATTCCTAAGCCAAGTCCGCGAATATAATACCTTTTTTTCATAGTTTCGTCCTTAATCAGCTGTAAAGATCGATCACAAGTTTAACTTCTCCCTGTCCAAGTCCCATTGCCTTTGAAATATCAAGAATACTCTTTCCCTGCTTATATAATTCAAGGATTTCTTTATTCTTATTATCTTCTCCGGGCAATTTTGCAATATTTGCATTTGTAGTACTTGCAACTTCTTTTTTAACAGTGTTTTTTGATGAGGATTTAGTTGTTTTCTTCTCGGATGATGAAACTTTTTTTTCTGTTGCAACCGGTTTTTCAGCTTTTTCGGTCTTAATTTCGTTTCTTTGTTCAGCCTTTTTAACATTTGCATTAAGCTGTTTTGTAAGTTTGATCACATCTGAAATATTCTCTCTTAAATCCTCTTCACTTTCGTTAAGTTCTTGTATGGTCTTTTTTACTTCTTCATCTTTTCGATTCAAAAGATCATACATATAAACCACTTCCTTATGGTTATTCTGTATTTTTTCAAGAATCTGATCTGTGAATTCCTGAACAGAAATAATCTTTTCGTTGGATATCTTGGCAAGATAATCATCTGTTCTGATCATTGCTTCTTCTGTTTTTTCGGAAAACAATTTATCAATCTTCTTAGACATCTGTTTCTCGTCAAATTTTGGTTGCACAAAAGAAGCGCCCTCGGCGCTTCCTTCATCATCATTTCCTATAAAACAGCTGACAACGATAAGTACTATAGCAATAATAATAAAAAGAATTTGTACAAAGTCCATATTTTTAGACCTTTCTTTGTCAGATTGTTATATCAAAAGTTGAACCGGAAAGTCTTTTTCTTGTTTCCTGTTCCTCTTTTTCTTTTTCGGCTTTCCTTCTTTCCTGCTCCTGCTTGAAGTACATGCCTTTTCCTTTTTCTTTGGCATCGTGCTTTAAATTCATATCGTGGGCATCGCCTGACTTTTCTGTTCGTTCCTGTTTAATAACGTTCTGTTGCTGCATATCCTGGTTTGCAACAATTGCTTTAGCATCTTCTTTGTGTAACTGATTCATGTGAAGACTTGATACTTCCTGAGACTTATTAGCAAATGAAATAGTTTCAACAGGTGATACTGTAGTCATAAACAACCCCCCTCTTATTAATAATACGAATTACACTTAACCTCTCCTGCTTCTTTTTCGAATCTGACAAATGCAATTTCATCCTTAACGTAATAAACTGCATTTGAGACCGTAATTTTGCAACCGGAATAAACATTTCCTTTTGCTCTTACAACTCCACCCTGATAGCTGTCTATAGTCTGCTTAAGGCTCTCTATTCTTTCAGTGATCTGGGCCGCTCTGCTTATAAGAGCTTCTCTGTTGCTGTTTTCATGCTTGAACTGCAACAATTTATCCGGTGGTAATTTTCCTTCAAGTTTGAGTCTCTTGGCAAGAGATGTCAGAAGAACCGTAAGCTGTTCTGTCTGCTCCTGATTTTCCAAAAGTTCCTTTGAAAGATCGTGATATTCTTCAACAATCTTCGGGTCTATACCAACTTCAATAACGGTTGTAGCCCCCATATTAGAACCGATAGTTCTGGCTGTAACCATTGTTGTTGAACGAATAACTCCGCCTGAAATGAATCCCTTTTTACCTTCA
>JAILFQ010000070.1 GCA_024697505.1 Lachnospiraceae bacterium | reverse complement strand
TGTTAAAGAGCTTGCCGTTGTATATTGGTACAATTATGAGCAGGAAATCGAGGATCCTTATTATTTGTCTATAAGACTTGCCATAGAGCAGAAGGCTGAAGAGTACGGATACCGCGTGCATACCGTTTCGCCTTCCAATATAGACAGTTTAACACCGGGGGCGGTGGGGGTAATTGTTCTCGGACGTCTTGAAGACGACGCAATGCTTGATACCCTTAAAGAACAGTTTGAAAATGTAATTGTTGTTGATAACAACTTTGCCAGACACGATATTGATTATGTTGGCTCGGATTTTGCCCTTGCCACAAGAAACGCTTTGGACTATCTTTATAAACTGGGTCACAGAAGAATTGCAAGAATAGGCGGAGGAATTATAGCCGACGATGCGGAAGGCTTCCTTGACCAAAGAGATGTTGTCTACAAGCAGTTTATGAAGGAACATGGAATTTACAACGAGGAGCTTATTCATTGGTGCAGCGTTTCCACAAAGGAAGCCTTCAAAACCACAAATGATGTTTTGAAGATAGAACCAAGACCTACAGCCATACTTGTTAATAACGATTCCATGGCAATTGGCGTATACAGAGCGGTGGCTGAGGCCGGACTCAGAATTCCGGAAGATATAAGCGTTTTAAGCTTTAACGACCAGCCAAGCGCAAAATATATGATGCCGCCTCTTACGAGTGTAAGAATATATACAAAATTTATCGGATTTGCTTCCGTTGATCTTATTGCTGAAAAGGAACGCGTAAGCAGAGAGTACTCAAAGAACATAGTACTTCCTACCGAGTTAAAAATAAGAAGGAGCTGTGCACAGGCTAATGAATAGTTTTGAAATCCGGGAGGATTTTTATCTTAACGGAGAAAAGTTTAAGGTAATATCGGGAAGTATACATTATTTCAGGGTTGTCCCGGAATATTGGAAGGACAGACTGGAAAAGTTGAAGGCTTTGGGGTGCAATACGGTTGAGACTTATGTGGCATGGAACGTACATGAGCCTGAAAAGGGTAAGTTCTGCTTTGAGGGGATTGCAGACCTTGCAAGATTTATTAAAACTGCGGATGAGCTTGGGCTTAAGGTTATTGTAAGACCTTCCCCGTATATATGCGCGGAGTGGGAGCTTGGCGGACTTCCTGCCTGGCTTTTGGCAGAAAACGGCATAAGACTGAGAAGCTTTAATAAACCTTTTCTTGAGGCTGTAAATAAGTATTATAAAGAACTTTTCAAGGTGCTTGCGCCTCTTCAGATTACAAAAGGCGGCCCTATTATTATGTTCCAGGTTGAGAACGAATATGGTGCTTTTGGCGAAGATACCAAGTATCTTGAGGCTTTAAGGGATATGATGAAGGAAAACGGAGCGGAAGTTCCGCTTGTTACTTCAGACGGCCCTTGGGACGACTATCTTTCCTGCGGAAAGGTGGATGGGGCCCATCAGACCGCAAATTTTGGATCAAAAGCCGAAGAGCAGTTTGGAGTTTTAAAGAAATACATAGGGGACAACAAGCCTCTTATGTGCATGGAGTTCTGGGTTGGCTGGTTTGACGCCTGGGGCGACAAAAAGCATCATTTGGGGGATGTAAACGAACATACAAAGGATCTGGACGACATTCTTTCCATGGGAAGCGTAAATATCTACATGGTACACGGCGGTACAAACTTTGGATTTATGAACGGTGCAAACTATTACGACAAGATTACACCGGATGTTACATCCTACGACTACGACGCCCTTATAACCGAGGACGGTTCTTTAACAGAAAAATATGAGGCCTTTAAAAAGGTTATTTCTAAATATGTTGATATTCCAAAGGTAGAGCTTTCTACAAAGATAGAAAGGAAGGCTTATGGAAAGGCAAAACTTGTTGCAAAGACCGGCCTTTTTGAATCCCTTTCGGAAATATCAAATCCTGTTACAAACCATTATCCTCTTTCCATGGAGGAACTTGGACAAAGCTACGGCTACACTCTTTACAGGGCAGATCTTGTAAAAGAGGGCGCCATCAAGAAGTTTAGACTCGTTGGCGCAAATGATAGAGCTAAGGTTTATATGGACGGAAAAGAGGAGTTTACTCTTTACGACAGAGAACTTCTTACGGAAAAGGAACTTA
>JAILFQ010000382.1 GCA_024697505.1 Lachnospiraceae bacterium | reverse complement strand
TAAAGTTCTGCCATTAATTACTCCAAATTTTCTCCCGCAATGTGTCTTGCTACGTATACACCACTTGCGGATGCATGTGAAAGGGAATGTGTTACTCCGCTGCAGTCTCCTATTACATAAAGGCCCTTGTGGCAAGTCTGAAGGTCTTTATCTATCTCTACTTCCATGTTGTAGAATTTAACCTCTACACCATAAAGAAGGGTATCATCATTTGCAGTACCCGGCGCAATCTTGTCCAAAGCATAAAGCATCTCTATTATGCCGTCCAAGATACGCTTTGGCATTACAAGGGAAAGGTCTCCCGGTGTTGCGGCAAGTGTCGGTGTAACAAAGCCCTCGTTTATTCTTGTGGCGTTACTTCTTCTTCCTCTTACAAGGTCTCCGAAACGCTGCACAATAACGCCGTCTCCAAGCATATTGGAAAGTCTTGCTATGCTTTCGCCGTATCCGTTGGAATCTTTAAACGGAGTGGAGAAATGCTTTGCAACAAGAAGAGCAAAGTTAGTGTTTTGTGTATATTTTGAAGGGTCCTCGTAGCTGTGGCCGTTAACCGTAACGATTCCGTTGGTATTTTCGTTAACCACGGCACCTCTTGGGTTCATACAGAAGGTTCTTACAAGGTCTTCGTACTTTTCTGTTCTGTAAACGATCTTACTTTCATAAAGCTCGTCTGTAAGATGAGAGAATACTTCCGCAGGAAGTTCCACTCTTACACCTATGTCCACGCGGTTTGAAAGTGTAGGTATCTGAAGCTCGGAACACACCGTCTCCATCCACTTGCTTCCGCTTCTTCCCGCGGAAATGATGCACTTTTCGCACTCATAGGCCTTCTTTCCGGTAATTACTTTAAATCCGCCGTCTGTCTTTTCTACGTGTTCTACAGGTTCTCTGAAAACAAATTCCACCTTGTCTTTAAGGAAGTTATATATATTTTCAAGAACAATGTAGTTAATGTCTGTTCCAAGATGTCTGACGGATGCATCAAGAAGATGCAGATTATTTTCGAGGCAAAGTTTCTTGATCTTGGTGTTTGCTGTTGAATAAAGCTTTGTTCCTTCACCACCGTAAGCAAGATTGATCTTGTCTACGTAATTCATAAGCTCTATCGCCTTGTCTTTTCCTATATATTCGTGGAGTGTTCCGCCAAATTGATTGGTAATATTGTACTTACCGTCGGAGAAAGCACCTGCCCCTCCAAAACCATTCATTATGGCGCAAGTAGGACACTTAATGCAGCTTTTTACCTTAACCCCGTCTATAGGACATTTTCTCTTCTCAAGGGGATTTCCTGCTTCAATAACAGCAATTTTAAGGTTGCTCTTAAGCTTAACAAGTTCGTAGGCGGAGAATATTCCACCCGGACCCGCACCTACTATAACAACATCATATTTCATTAAAACACCTCCCGGCCTTTTTAAGGCCTGCAGCATGTCTGCTGCCAATATTTTATCCATTCACACTTTCCCGTTTTCTGCAAGGGTTATACATTCTTCCATGTAATTCACAAGCCTTTCCTCAAGTTTCCCTTCTTTAGCCATACTCTTCATAATGGCAAAGGCTTTTTCCTTTGGCATAGGCTTCTTGTACGGTCTGTCTGTAGCAAGAAGAGCATCACATATATCTGCCACTGCAAGCATTCTGGACTCAAGTTTAAGTTCATCAGCCTTAAGATGCCTTGGATATCCGGAACCGTCCAGCATCTCGTGGTGTTCGGAAGCCCACTTTGGAGAATTCGCAAAGCCTTTGTTAAAATGTACCTTGCTGAGGATTCTTTCCGTCATTACAACATGGGATTCCATAGTTTCTCTTTCTTCGCTTGTAAGGGTTCCCTTTCTCACACGTAGGCACTTTTTCTCCTCTTCGGTAAAGTACGGAATATCCTCACACGTCCCGTCATTATATACAAGTTTAAGTACATTTTCAAGTTGTCCGAAGGTATCATCATCAAGGAAGCCTGCTGTATTAACTCTTTCAACCAAAGCAAGACTTTCTTTAAGTTCTTCCCTCTTTAACGCAACATCTTCAGGGGACATGTTTCCCTTTAATCCGGCAATCTCATATTTGGCATCCATAAGAGCAAATCTGTCTTTTATGGCAAAAAGCCTTTCTTCAAGCCTGTCGGCTTTATTCATAACATTAAGAGGGATTATCATTTTTCCTATATCATGCAGGAAAGCACCCATAACAAGCTGGTCTCTCCGGTTTTCGTCAAAGACTTCCGTATCTTTTCCCTCAGCGGTCATCTTGTTTATGTAATCCGCAAGCATACCGGAATACTTTGCCACGTTTCTTGTGTGGTTTCCGTTGTATGGCGTTCTTGCATCTATCGCTTCCGCCATGGCCTCGGTAAAAGACCACATCATTGTCTTCATTTCCTCAAGATAGTTAAGGTTTGTAAGCACGATTGCCGCCTGGGAAGAAAGGGAAAGAATAACCGGCTCCACTTCTTCCTGAAAGGCAACCACCTTTCCATCATCATCCAAAGCATTTATAAGCTGAAGCACTCCTATAAGCTCGTCTTCCTGGTTTGTAATAGGAATTACAAGCATGGATTTTGTAAAGTATCCGGTTATTGCATCGTACTTAATCGGACCGGAAAAGTCGAAGCGGTCGGACTCCCTGACATTCGGAATGTTAACGGTTTCCTTATGTATTGCCGCATAGGCACACACATTTCCCTCTTTAAGCTGTACCGGCGGAAGGTCTATTTTCTCCCCGTTCCCGCCTTTATCCACGCCCATGGACAAAGTCTTCATAATCTTAAAATGAAGCATATCGTCTTCATAGACATAAAGGGTCCCCGCATCGCACCCGGATATCTTCATGCCCTTGTCTATTATCATTTCGAGGACTTTGGTACGGTCCTTTTCCTTGGCAAGAATAACTCCTATATCAAGAACTTCTTTTACTGCATTTTGATCATCAAATCTCATATTCTTACAGCCCCCGCGTAAGTTTATTCAGACTTTTGCAAGATACTCAAGAGACTCGCGTTGTCTGTCCACGCCATTAAGCTCCAGCAAAACAGATGCTTTGTCTTCAAGATATCCGGTAAGAGTGTCAAACTTCTTCCAATCGATAACGCCTGTACCTACAACTGCATGTATGTCTGCAAATCCATCATTGTCATTTATATGCATATGTCTTATATTGGTGCCCATGGCCTTTGTCCACTCCTCAAAAGGAGTCTCCTGTAATGATGCGTGCGCCCAGTCAAGACAAAGTGCAAAATTGTCCACATGCTTTAATTTCTCGTAAAGCATCATTATATACTTTGGCGAGCTTTCCATACTGTTTTCCATGTAAATGTCCAACATAGGAAACTTTGCCGCAAGTTTTTCGAAAAAGTCCGCCTGCCTTGTAAGCCAGGTGTTAATGTAGGAGTCTGTATCCAGCCCCTTAATAAGCCCGGTATGGAAAACAACGCCCTTAACCCCAAGTTCTTTTGCTATTTCCATTGACTGTGTAAAAAGTGCTTGCGAATGATCTCTGATCGTAGAGTCATCGCTGGAAACCACGGTATCCAAAAAGCATCCATGAAGAGTATCTCTTGATGTGTCTCTTCCAAGTTTTTCGTACTCCTTAATTCTCTTTTTAACCTCTTCTTTGTTTTCGTATACCGCAGGAATGAAAAAATCGTCGTATTCAAAAGCTGTATGATACTCTGCCGCAAGTTCTGCGGATCTAACTCTGTCCTCATAATCCGGCACTATAAGCCATTCTCTTTTCATCTTTTAAATGTCCCTTCTCATTTTTTGGTATTACATTTATAAATGATATTACTTTACCTCCAGTACATTATATGTAGGAATCTTCTTAGCCTTACCCTTAAGGGCAAGTTCGCCTACAGGTTCTACAACAACCCTGTCTCCCAGCGCATCCAGCACTTCCTGGCTGATGAGGATCTGCCCGCGCTTTGCAACACTCTCAAGTCTTGCAGCTGTATTAACGGTATCTCCTATGGCAGTGTAGTCCATTCGTCTTTCGGCACCTATATTTCCCACGATGGCAGGGCCACAGTTTACACCCACACCAAAGCCAACGCTTCTGCCAAATTCCGCTTCCAGTTTCTTTTCCAGCTCTGCAGCTCCGGCAGCCATATCTCTTGCCGCGCAAACTGCCTTGTAAATGTAATCGTCAAGATCCACAGGCGCGTTAAAAAGTGCCATTGTCGCATCTCCTACGAACTTGTCCAAAGTTCCGTCATTTTGGAAAATGGACTTACTTGTAAGGTCCAGATACTGGTTAAGGATCGCCACAACCTGTTCAGGCTCCAGGCTCTCAGACATAGTTGTAAATCCTCTTATATCTACAAACAAAACGGCTATGTGTCTTCTTTCACCGCCAAGTTTGATCTCAAATGTAGAATCCTTTGAAAGTGCGCTTATAACCTGCGGTGCAACGTACTTTGAAAAGGCATGTAAAGTATTTTGTCTTCTTATCTTTTCTATAAGGTACTTTGTAATGATGAGATATAAAATTACAAGTATGACAGAAATCTCAAAATAGAACACCGGGAAGGTAAGTCCCACAGCCTTCATTACAAGGCCTGCAATCGGCCATATCACCATAAGTCCCGCACCAATAAGTATGGATGGGAGAAGTTTTAACTTTCTTGTAAAGTAAACGTAGAGGCCGATCAGTACCGCAGCAAGGGCAGCAACAATCGCTCCGTTTGCAGGAACGGCGGTCTTTCCTTCAAGGAGTGCCTGGAGAATGTTTGCATGTATCTCCACTCCGTTCATTTGTACGCCCCTGTCTATGGCAACATTGTAGGCATCTTCCATTCCTGCAGCAGTTGCACCTACAAATACCACCTTGCCCTTGTATCTGCTTCCCAGGCTCTCCGCCTTCAAAACATCATTAAGGCCTGTTTCCTCGTAATTGTAAGCGGTTTCGTCCGGAGTTGTTGTGTAGTAAAAATATAATTCTCCATTAGAATTTGTTTTTAAATTTTCCGCCTCACTGCCAATGTACCTGCAATAAGCAAGGTATGTTTCGTAAGCAAGGGAATTGTGCCTTACACCGTCTGTGTTTGCGTAAAGCATTGTGTATCTTATATAACCGTCGGAATCTTGAGTTGTGTTACAAAAGCCGGAAAGCGTTGAGTTTTTAAGGGCATCAAAAGGTTCCTCAACACTTTTAATACCCACACCGCCACTGTTTGTGGCCTTGTCAAATATATAGCCGTACAAAAGATTTTCACCGGTTATAACATTTCCATACTTCTTACAAGCAGAAACAAGAGCGTCATCCGCTTCTTTGTTGTTACTTTCCGTTGTAAAAAGAATATCCAAAACAATCACAGCCGGCGCTTTATCCGGGTCTGCATTAAGTTTTTCAATAAGAGCGGCAGTCTTTTCTCTGGAAAACTCCTGGTAGATGCCATACTCTGCCAGAGTGTCTTCATCCACACCTATTATCCTTATAACATCACTGCTTGTTCCTGTATGCTGGTAAAGCATATCCACCATTCCGGAATCCGCTCTGTTAAGAAACGGAGCAGCCGGCCCCAAAGTAAACAAAAGGCCCGTTAAAAGGGCAAAACAAAGGGTCGCCGCCAAAGATCTGATCAGTTTTTTCATCTTCATATTTTCCTCCCCTAAAGGCAAAACGCCAAAGATATTATAAACTAACCGCGGCAAACAGTAAAGAAAACAATGAAAAGGACCGACGCTATGTCGGTCCTTGTCACTCTTATTTTTAGTAAAGGATTCCAATTTATCTTAAACGTCCTGCAAACATTTAAGAATTGCGCCGCCTTCTTACTTCCTGCAGTTGTAAGAAAGGCTCCTGAGTAAGCTGTATTTATCTTCAAGTCTCTTTCAAAACCCGTTATCCCTCCGGCGGTTACCCGCCGGAGAGCTATTAGGTATATATGTGTGAAAGGATTACTTATAAGCGTTATCATCTTGGTTAGTTACGACTAACTTCAACTCATGGCGTTAGTATAGACTAATTATTGTTTTATGTCAATAACTTTTTTGCTATTTTTTTAACTTTTTTTCTTAATGCTTTAAAGCGGCATAATTCTCCCATTTTGTACAAAGAATGATTTTGAGCACTAAATATTGTGGAAAAAAAGTTCGATATAGGTTATAGTAGATTTAAAGAGTCAATTGTTTTTAACGGATAGCCCTCTGCCATCTGTAAGGAGAAATATATGCAAATAAGATTATCTCCGCGAATTTCATATATACCTGCAACAGACGATCCGCTTTCAGCAGATGTTGTGATCGTTCGCGGATTATCATATACATGGGTGTTTGATGTCGGAGCCGACGAAAACACCGCTTTGGAGATAAACCTTATCTCCGGAAAAAAAGCCGTTGTTTTGTCCCATTTTCATAAAGATCATGTTTTTAATCTGGACAAAATAAAATACGACCGCCTTTATGTAAGCAGGTTTACATTCGATCACGTTAATACGGGCGACATTATAACAAATGATTTTTATGAAAATGACGGAGGAGTCCATATTCACATCTTTCCTATTCCTTCCTCCCACGCAAAAGGTTCTTTGGGACTGGAGGTTGACAATGAATTCGCTTTTCTTGGGGATGCAACCTACTCCCAGTTTAAAGGCGGCTCCTTTGTTTATAATTCGCAGCTTCTTAAAGATGAAATAGATATTTTGAATAATATAGATGCAAAGTATTTTTGCGAAAGTCATCATAAGGTTTTTGCAAGACCAAAAGAAGAGGTCATAGCCAGGCTTAAAGATATATACAGTAAAAGAAAAAACGGAAACGCTCTCATCTCAGTATGAGAGCGTTTCCTCTTTATGTACTTCTTTTTAGTTCTTAACCAGACTTCTCTCTTTGGAGCAGGTCAGATATATAACCTGTCTGGTCTTTGAAAGTTCATTGATGATTTTTCTTACAGCTTCCATGTTATCCGCGTCAAGGGCCATAAAAGGATCGTCAAGGACCACAAAAGGAAACTCGCTGTCAAACATATTGTCCAATACGGCAAGGCGAAAGGAAAGAGCGCATACGGCAGTTTCACCGCTGCTGAGATTATCTGTTTTTCTTATCTTTCCATCTTTTTCGTAGGTTATTTTGTAATCCTTATCCATATAAATATGTTGGCCAAGGACACTCTTTATTACAGCTGAATATTCAACAAATCTGTCTTTAACAGGCTTTGCGAATCTGTCCTTCTGTTTTTGCTCGGCAAGTTTTAAAAAGTCCGCCGTTTTGTTAAAGCTTTCCTTTTTCTTTTTCAGATTCTTCTCTTTTTCAGCGTTTTCGGCAAGTTCAAGTTCAACTTCCGGTATTTTTTCAACGGTTTCTTCATCTTCCGAAAGCTGTCTTGCAAGGGTGATTTCTTCCCTGCGCATATCCTTTAATCTTGCTTCGGACTCCTCAAGATCTGTATGAACTTCTCCTTCGGCAGGTCTTTCGGTTAAAGCTTTTTCTTCTTTAAAGTTCTGTGCCTTCTTTTTCTTGTCCTCCAGCTCTTTAAGACAGTTTTCGTAACTTCTTCCCGCAAATTCCGCTTTCCTGAGGTTTTCATCATTTGCTTCAAAAAGGTACTTCTTTTCAAAATCAAGCTTCTTTTCAAGACATGTTTGAAGATCTTTTTTCAAGTTGCCTGCATGTTCTTCCAGACTTTCCTTTTTACTTCGTAATTCTTTAAAAAGGTTGTAGTTGTTCTCCAGTTCTTTTTCGCACTCGTTAAAGTCCGTATTCTTAATACCGTACTTGCCAAACTCCCTGGTAAGAAGTGCAGTTCTTTCTTCTATATCCTTTGCTATGGCCTCTGCGGCAGAACTGTTTTTATTAAACCTTTCATTTTCCAGAGAATACTTAGCAAATTCCGCTTTAAGATCGTGCACTTCCAGAACCACATCCTCGCCCGGATAATCGTACTTATATAGGAATCTCTGCTTTACAGCACTTTCTGCGTCTGTCATTTCGTTCTTTACGGGAAGTTTGTCCGGATTTTCAACTGTTTCTATGTAATCTTCCACCCGGGTCTTTGTAAAAAATTTTTTAAGAAAGATCACCAGACCTACGCCAAAGAGTATCCCGCTCATGCAAATTAAGGCAAGAGAGGCAATGTAAGCATAAGCCGCTTCCAGAATTGTCTTCAGGGAATCCGCCCAAAGTGCTGTAGCAAGCCACGCTGCAAGGAATACACCGGCAAAAGAGAACAAAATGATCTCTGTCTTATGGCTGTGTTTTATTTCTACCGTTCTTTTTGCTTCTCTTTGTATGGTATCCGGAGTCCTGTCATAAACTTCCTTGGCATCTTTGTATCTTTTGATCAGTTTTTCCAGTTCTCCCCTGTCCGCATCTTCCAAAGGTCTTTCATTAAACTTTTTAAGAAGCTTTGTATCAAATTCCGCTTCTTTCAGGCCTTCCAGCCTTACATTGTCATTGGAAAGGTCCTTAACGGAGATTTTATTTTCTTCAAGTTCCTCAAAAGTAGGCTCTCCAAAGCTAAAGTTCTCTTTAAGCCTGTCCAGTTTTCTTTCCTCTTCATCTGTAAGCACAGAACGGGAAAGTTCTTCTTCTTTTGCTCTTATACTCTCAAGTTCTTTTCTTACTTCCTTAAGTTCAATTTCCGACGGAAAGCCTTGTTTATAAGTTTCTTCAAGTTCTGCTTTTCTTGCCTCAAGTTCCGTTGTCTCTGCAATATAAGAATCGTAGACCTGCCAGTTATCAATAAGAATGTTTCTCTCTCCGGCAAGTTTAAGTTCTCTTTCATTTTTCTTTATATCCGCCTGCAGATCTCTCAGTTTTTCTCTCAACCTTTTAAGGCCTTTTTCCGTAGTTTTGAGGTTTGCAAGCTCTGCATTCTTTTCCTTTTGTAATGATGAACGGGATTTGGCATCTTTCTCACATTCTTTTGCCAATGTGTCCAGCTTTTTAAGGACTTTGTCCAGATCGAAATCATCCGCCATATTGTCAACATCATTATTGAGTCTTTTATTAATATCTGTTGTTGTGCCGGTTAAAACCGCTTTTTCGTCTATAAAAAGCAGCCTTTCAAATGATTCTTTGTTAAGTCCGAAAACCTTCTCTCCAACAGGATCCTTCAAAGAATCGTCAGGGTTATTGTTTTTGTAGACCAGCAAAGTATCATTTGTGGCGGAAGACTGAGCAAATTCTCTTTCCAGCCTGTAGGTATCATCCCCAAGTTTAAAGGTAATGCTTCCTCCGAAGTTTCCACCTGCAAAGGGGTAATAATGTGCCCTGTCTTTAAAGGCTGTATCAGACTTTTTTACGGTTTCCATACCGTAAAACATGGCCTTAATAAAGGCTGCAAGGGTGGATTTTCCCTCTCCATTGTTTGCGAGCACTTCAAATACTCCGGACTCGAAGCAGTAATCTTTGTCTCTTATTTTGCCAAAGCCGTTAATGTGTGCGGAAACAAGTTTCATACATATACCTCCCTTCCGTCCAAAAGAGCAAGCCCGTTGTGGACTATCTCATTTTTTTCTTCTTCGGTAAGAGTGGTATCTTCAAAAACGCTTCTTACAAATTCCCCGCGAAGAGAAGCATCATTTTTATATTTGGATACATCCGTTTTTCTTATGGTTTCGTCTTTTACATCCAGGAAAAAGACTCTGTCCCTCAGTTCTCCTTTAATGTCCTCTTGGGAGTACTCAAGTTCCGTAGGCACTTCTCCCTTAAGAACAAGGCGTACTATGTCTCTGCTTTCCACGTCTGCCGTGCCTACTTTTTCAAGAAGTTCCACAAGACTTGTAACTCCGCTTAAATTAAGCTCTATAACTTTTATTTCTCTTTCGTAACAAGGAATAAAAGTATGCGTTAACGTATCTGTATCGTAAACAATAAAGCCCTTCTTACCCGGTTCATCAAAAGCCTTGCCTTCTACGCATCCACTGTAGGCGTACGTTCCTCTTTCGTCCAATTTGCCGGAAGAATAAGCGTGAATGTGGCCGAGGGCCAGATAATCTATGTTTTTACCCGACAGTTTTTTAAGATTCACACTCTCAACTCCGGAAACGGTTCCCACCGTTCCGTGGAGCACAAGTATATTCTTTTTATCCTTGTTAAAATCCATAAGAGAATATACGCCGTCGCAGTTACTTTCCGTAAAATCCACGCCGGAAACAACCACGTCCCCGTATTCAAAAGAAGTTAACTTATCCCCAAAGGGTTTAAGATTCGGTATATCCGGAAGAACGTTGTCTTCAGAAGCTTTATCGTGGTTCCCTCTGAGATAGAGGAAATCTATCTCCGGATTTTTTCTTACCAGCCCCTCAAAAAATTCTGTGTCTTTCTTGGTTGGAGATGTTGTATCAAAAACGTCGCCTGCAAGAATAACAACCTTTATGCCTTCATTTGCGGCATATTCCACAATTTTTTTAAATGATGCTCTTGTAGCGGTTTTACGGTCTTCACTTATACTTTTAAGTCCCGCTCTGACCTTTGAGCTCAAATGAATATCTGCTACATGTAGTATTTTCAAATTTACAATCCCTTCTGATCCTGATTGTCTTTTTTGGTTGCAGTAAGAAATGTTCCGTAAGCGCTTACAAGAGTAGCCCCGTAGAAGACACCTGCAACAATATCTGTAAACCAATGCACGCCGGAAAGCATTCTTCCGACCACCATAAGAATGACCATAACTGACATCATGTTTTTAAGCACAGAAACAAGTTTTACATTTTTAATGTATTTTCCAACCACCAAAGTTGCACTGCCCATTACGGCAATAACAAGCATTGTATGGGAAGACGGAAATGATGGTTCCGGAAAGGTCTGTCCTTCTTCAAGAACAGGTCTGTAATTTATAACAACTTTTTCAAAAAAGATGTAAATGGCAGCCATAAGAACATAAAGCCCTGCAAGTCCCCAGATTTCCC
>JAILFQ010000069.1 GCA_024697505.1 Lachnospiraceae bacterium | reverse complement strand
GGCCAATAACTGGTGCTATGAGCAGGCTACTTACAGGTCTACTTCTCCAAGAACCGCTTCCCCTGTAACCGTATATAAGGGCGGTTTTGGCAGATGCGGAGAGGAGTCCACTTTCCTTACCACAATTTTAAGAAGCCTGGGTATTCCTTCAAGACAGGTGTATGTTCCAAGATGGAGTCATTCGGATTCCAACCATGCCTGGGTAGAAGTATTTCTTGAGGATGGATGGCATTTTACAGGAGCCTGTGAGCCAAAGCCTATAATGGATAACGGATGGTTCCCGTATGCAGCTTCAAGGGCCATGGTTGTACATTCCAGACTCTTTGATAACCTTGCTTCCACAGACGAGGAAGTAACAGAAATGGACGGCGGAGTTGTTCTTCTTAATGAAAGTGCAAGATACCTTAAGGAAAGTCCTTTAAAGGTAAGAGTATACGACAAATTTCAGCAACCTATAAAGGGAGCTACAGTCCGTTTTGAGATCGTAAACTCTGCGGAGTTTTTCCCGGTGGCCGCCTTAAAGACGGACGAAAAGGGTGAGTGTAATATTAAACTCGGTTGCGGAGATGTTCATATACAGGTTCTTCATGAAGGGAAGTTTGAAGAAGTATTTTGCGATCTCAGAACCGAAAACGCTGTTAATGTAGTATTTTCTGATGTTGAAAAGTATTTTGATGATGTTACAAAATATCACATTAACGCACCGGAATCCGACTTTGTTGCCGGAAACGATCTTACTCCGGAAATGGATGCGGAGCAGAATGCCAAAAATGCTATTGGTGACAAAATAAGAAACGACCGCATAGATTCGTATTTTGATAAGGATTATGCAGCAAAGTTTAAGGATTATAAAAAGATCACAAAGGTGCTTGAAAATTCCAAGGGAAATTTTGATGAAATAAGAGGGTTCCTGGATGCCGATGTAGCCGGAATAACCCTTGCCCATAAGGATAAAGTTCTTGGCTGCATAAGCGAAAAAGATGCGAGAGATATAAAGAAAGAAGTGCTTTTGGATGCGTTGTCGGCCTTTGAATTTAAGGACAATTATCCCGAAGAGATATTTGATCATTTTGTTCTTTCTCCAAGAATCTTCCTTGAAACGGCAACTCCTTTCAGAAAATATATCAGAGAGAACTGCAAAGAATACACAAATGATGCTGTTAACGATCCTGCGAAGCTTTACAGGGAACTTAAGGAGAAGTTTAAGTATTATCCTGAAAAAGAATACACTACGATCTTTTCAACACCGGAAGGCATGTTAAAGGTGGGAAGCGGTACTCCGGACTCCCTTGGCATTCTTTTCTGTGCAATACTCAGAACTTTTGGCGTACCTGCAAGAATGGATATGTATTACGGAAAGCCTCAGTACTTTAAGAACGGCAAATTTATATATGCTGAAGAAGAGTATGAGCCTAAGGCTGTCCTGGAACTTGTTTCAAATGATAAAAAAGCACCTGAGTATGGCAGAAATTATACTCTGGCAAGAAAGAACAACGATGGTGCTTTTGAAACAATAGGCGCATGGATGGACGGCAACTTTGAGAATAGGGAAGCGAAATTTAACCTTGCTGTCGGAGAGTACAGAATCCTTACATGCGAACGTATGGCAAGCGGAAGTATAAGCGGAAAGATGCTCTATATTTCGCTTGATAAGGGAGAAAAGAAGAGCTATAAGCTTTCCTGCGATGAAGTTCGTCCGGAAGAATTTATAAAGGAAAAGGATATTCCTGATATTGTTGCCTTAAGCGCCGAAACCGGAAAAGAAACAAATGTAACATCATTTGAGAAGGGGAAAAGAGGCCTTCTTATGTTCGCAGAGCCGGGAAAAGAACCGACGGAACATGTATTTAACGAACTTCTTGAAATAAGCAGAATGGGCGGGTTCCCGGAGTGCTGTATCAGACTTGTTTTACGAAATGAAAATGCGCTTACGGATCCTACTCTTATAAAGATAAGAAATACATACAAGAATCTTGAGATTTATTATTCCGATCTTGAAGAATTGGTTAAGATACTTGAGGAGAAGACCGATGTTTCCGGTAAGAATCTTCCTTACAATCTTGTTGCAGAAGGAAAAAACAAGAGTATTTATTGTGTATCCGGCTACAATGTAGGCTGTGTTGATATATTCGCAAAAATTATCAGAGGTTAGAAGGAGAGAGGGAAATGAACAAAGACAATTGGAAAGCAGAGCGAGAGAGAATCTTTAATGATTATGCAGACAAGGTGAGAAAAGACCCGGTCCGTATTAAGGAAGTTGAAGAACAGAAAATGTACTTCGAAGATGTCTATATGAAGTATGGAATGTCTATCATTGGGGAACCTGACGAAAACGGCTATCCGCTGTACATTGCAATGCATGGAGGCGGACAGGACCCGACCCACATGATAAATGAGCAGCAGTGGGAGCATATGGGTATTTATTACAAGGGAAGCGTTAAAAGAGGCATTTACATCAACGTAAGAGCCGTAAGAGATACCTGGGACTGCCATGGAAATCCGGAGTCCTTCCCTCTTTATGACAGACTTATCGAAAATATGATGATATTTAAGAATGCCGATCCTAACCGCGTTTATATGCTTGGCTATTCTGCAGGCGGAGACGGTGTTTATATTGTTTCCCCAAGAATGGCAGACCGTCTTGCGGCAACGCACATGTCTGCCGGCCACCACAACGGAACCAGTATTTACAACCTGAGAAATACGCCTATTCAGCTTCAGGTTGGCGCTTTAGACACTGCTTACAACAGACACAAGGTTACTGTTGAATACCAGGTTAAGCTTGACGGACTTGAAGAGAAGTACGGCGGATATGAGCATAATACCTTTGTTCATATCAATAAGCCACATAATTTCTACGACTATAAGAAAGATGAGCTTCAGAGTGTAATTGCCGATAACTACAAATGGCTTGAGGATGATACCGTTACGGAAAAGAAAGCAGATACAGACGCGATTCATTTTCTGGACCGTTACACAAGAAAGCCTATTCCTGACAGAATTGTGTGGGATCTTACAAACAGAGCTCCAAAGAGAAATGTAACAAGTTTTTACTGGCTCAGAGCGCCAAAGGATGAGACGGAAGGCTTTATCGTTTGTGACCTGGACAAGGAAAACAACGGCATTGTTATCGGAAAAGATACAAAAGCAAAGACATTTACGATCCTTCTTAATGATGACATGTTAGATCTGGATAAAATTGTTAATGTCAGCTTTGGCAACAGAAAGTGGGAGATTAAGGTTCAAAGAAGTGAAGAGGTACTTGAAAATACCCTTGCGGAAAGAGAAGATAAGAATTTTGCCTTCACCGCAAAAATCGATATTGAACTTTAATATAAATAATACAAATGATAAACAGAAAACGAACAAAAGATAAAAAGTCAAGTTACAAAAGATAAGATTTACAAATGTAAAACAAGAATAAAAACGCTCCGGAGTTAAGCCGGAGCGTTTTTTTAGAGCGAATCAAAGTGATGTGATCAGCATTCTGTTGAGTGTCTGAATATAACATCCGAACAAAGGTAGCAGATTTCATGACATGATGTAGGATGTTCCATTCTGTAAATGATCTGGCGGACAAGTTTAACACCGATCTCGGAATTATGTACCTGAACTGTGGTAAGAGCGTCAACACCTGTAAATTCGGTGTTTCCGTCAAATCCGGATACACAAATGTCTTCCGGTATTCTAAGTCCTTTTTGCGTTAACTCTCTGCAGACGATACTTGCAACAAAGTCGCTTACACAAATGAAGGCTTCAGGAAGTTTTGGAAGACTGTTGATAAAGGACTGGATCTCTTCGGTGTAAACTTCCGCACCAATTTGCTTTGTAAGGCAGAGTTCTTTATGAATAGGGAGGTTATGTGCTTCAAGTGAGTGTACAAAACCTCTGTATCTTTCGTAGTTTGTCTGAGCGTAATTAATATCTCCTATAAAGCCAAAGGTTTTCTTTCCTTTGGCAACAAGATCATCCACAATTTCCGCAACTCCGGAAAGACCTTCTATAAGAACCAGATCTCCGCTAAGCTGTCTGAAAGGAAGCTTTGTGCTTGTATCCATAAATACCTTTGGTATTTTTAAAGTGGAGATCTTACGAAGAAGAGTCTCATTATATACATTAAGTATTATCATTCCCTGTACGGTTCCGTTTGTAAGCTGAGACGGAAGTTCATAGGAAGGACTTATTTCCGAAGGAAGATAGGTGTACATAACGTTAATGTTATGCTTACTGGCTTCCTTTGCGATTTCGTGAATGATGGTCATCCAGAATACGGATGTTTCCGGACGGGAAACCGTAACGGAAATGGTGTACTGACGTGCGGATTCTTTATAATCCGGAAGATTTACCCTGGAACGAAGATGATCCGGAACATTGTAGCCCATTTCGCAGGCCTTTGTTATTATTTTTGTTTGAAGATCTTCAGAAACTCCTTCGCGCCCGCTAAGAACTTTCCATACTGTGACTCTGGAAATATCCAGCGCGTCTGCAACGTTTTGCATAGTTGTTTTTCTCATTTTTTGCTCCCCCTTAGCTAAATTTCTTTGTCTTTCCGTCGGAGAAAATACACATCTCGCCGCCGTCTTTTGTGGCACAGCTTATTTCAAAGGTGTGCGGTGTAACAGAATATTTGTATGTAAGCGGCTTTACGGATCTGTTTTCTTCAATAGGAGAGTATTCTTTAAGGATATCCAAAAGAACTTCTTCTTTGTCCGTATAACAACCGTTTAAATCTAAATGAATCTGTTCAGCGTAATAAAGCTTCCTGAGTTCCCATTTAACGAACTCATCGTCAGGGATTTTAAAACTTTCATTGTCTTTTGCAAAATATAAGAAGCCCCAAAGTTCCGGGTAGTGAATGTTAATTACTCCGGTAGGAGCCCACACCCAGTTGTCTTCCGGAAGAGGAGTCTTACCGTCCTCTCTTTTAACCTTTGTTATTATTCCGTTTTCTTCGTAAACTTTCCACTGGACACGGGAGAAGTTGAGTCTGTAATAGTCGCCCGCAACCGGCTTTTTGCTTTCCGGTGTACACTCGCAAAGAGAAGCAAGAGGCATTACAACTTCGCAGGACCAGTATTCGTTTCCGGCATCAAGTGAGTTTAACTTTCCTTTTATGCAAACGGCGGTTTTAATTCCGTTTATGTCCAT
>JAILFQ010000367.1 GCA_024697505.1 Lachnospiraceae bacterium | reverse complement strand
CAAAGTTTCACGAAAAGCTCAAGGAATTACTTGAGTTTGCAAAACAAAAGAAGAACGTTCTGGAAGGCCAGGAAGTAGCGGATTTTTTTGTGCGACCAACTCCATAAAAGCCGCCATATCATTTGCTGCCGTTGCGGCGTCCAACCGCCTTTCAACAGAAGCCAATTTAACTTTCTTTACTGTGTCCTCCAATGCTTTTTTCTTGGAACTTTCGTCCATTTCCACATTAAAATCCGTTTGTAAAACATCCGAAGCAAAATTCTGGTCGTCCGGATCTTCAAACCGGCTTAATATGCTGGCCGGCATAACCTTACCGTTTGCGGCGTATTGTTCAAAGGCCATTTTTGCTATATTTCTTAAAATTCCTTCGTCAAAATCCTCCGGTCCAATAATTCCTTTTATTCTTTCAAAAACCGCAGGTTCACTGCCAAGCCAGGTAAGAAGATGCTTCTGGTCCGGGGAGATATCTGCCGCCGGGCTCTTTTTTACAGCCAGCTCTCTGGCTTTTTCTTCTCTTATCTCTCTTGCCTCTTCCGCAGTAACAACTCTGCCTTGGTAGTTGACCGGGCGGCTTCCTATTTTCTTAAATCTTTCTTCTATATCTTTAAGTTCCACCTTGTATCTGGCTGCAAGAGCTTCCAGGTATCCGCGTCTTTCCAAGGCATCCTCATAGGTTTTTGCAATGTTGGTAAGAACTTCTTCAAAAAAGCGGTTCTTTTGTTCCGGCTCCGAAAGGTTATACTTTTTCTCCGTAACCTGAAGTTCAAATGTAAAACTGCTTATTGCCGAATCTATTCTCTTTTGGTACTCCTCCGGGCCAAGGTTCTTTATAAATTCGTCCGGATCCTTATAAGGCTGCATATTAATAACATGAATGGCCACCCCTTCGTCCCTGAATATAGGTATAGCCCTAAGTGCTGCCTTTATGCCGGCCCCGTCGGAATCGTAAGTAAGATATACATCCTTTGTATATCTGGCAAGAAGGTGAGCCTGCATTCCGGTAAGAGCGGTTCCAAGAGACGCCACCGTATTGGTAAAACCGGCCTGATGCATGGAAATCACGTCCATATACCCTTCACAAATAAGCATATATGGTCTTCTGTCCAGTTTGGCGTAATTCAGTCCAAAAAGATTTCTTCCTTTGTCAAAAACTTTTGTTTCCGGGGAATTAAGATATTTCGGCTCGCCGTCTCCCATAACACGTCCGCCGAATCCTATAACCTTGTTTTGAAGATCCATGATCGGGAACATTGCCCTGTTAAAGAATATATCATTTACCGAGCCGTTATCATTATATGTGAAAAGGCCTGTCTCTTTAAGCACCTTATCTTTGAAGCCTTTTTCTTTTAAGTATTGATAAAGTACCCCTCTTCCCCTTCCGGAGTAACCCAATCCGTATTTGACTATGGTCTCGTCCGAAAGCCCTCTTTTTTCTTTAAAGTATTTATATGCCAGCTGCCCGTTTTGGGTTTTAAGCTGTTTGTGAAAAAAAACGGCCGCAGCCTTGTTTACTTCAAGAATGCCGCTTCTTATATCCGCATTTCTCTTTTGTTCTTCCGTCATTTTTGCTTCGGGAAGCTTAATACCGGCCCTGTCTGCAAGATATTTTACCGCTTCCGGAAATGTCATGTTTTCATACTTCATAATGAAAGAAAAAACATTTCCTCCCTCGCCGCAGCCGAAACAGTGGAACATCTGCCTTCCCTGGTGAACGGAAAACGAACCGCTTTTTTCGTTATGGAAAGGACACAGGCCAAAATAATTGGACCCTCTCTTTGTAAGATGAACGTAGCCTCCCACAACATCAACTATATCATTGCTTTCTCTAACCTGTTCAATTATCTCGTCAGAATAAAACATTCGCTTCCCCTTTAATAAACATCCCAAGCGTATGGTATTTTAAGTTCTCTATACTTGGCAATTGCGTATCTGTCTGTCATTCCCGCAACATAATCCGCAACAACTCTGGAAACGTATTGGCCTTTAGCCTTCATTTTAAGGTACTCCTCCGGAAGTCTTTCCGGATTCGCCATGTAATATCCGTAAAGCTCTTTAACAAGGACTTCCGCTTTTCCCTCCTGGCTTTTGGCAACCGGATTTGTATACACGCTTTCAAACATGTACTCTCTAAGCCCTTTCATAGCCTTAAAAGCTCTGTCGGACATAACAATATCCGGCTTTCCGCTTGCAAAAGTGTCCATGCTGTTAATGATTATGTCGTGGACCAGAGTGTTAAGCCTTTCTGTAAGCCTGTGACCCAACACATCCGTAAATTCTCTCGGGATGTTATCCTCGGTAATTATGTGCCCTCTTATGGCGTCGTCTATATCATGATTTATATATGCAAATTTATCCGAAAAGCGTACGACCTTACCCTCGAGCGTGGAGGGAGTTCCCTCGGTCTGATGGTTAAGAATGCCGTCCTTCACCTCTTTGGTAAGGTTAAGACCTTTTCCGTCTTTTTCCAGCATTTCCACCACTCTTATACTCTGCTCGTGGTGCTTAAAGCCATCCGGACACACGCTGTTAAGGGCTCTTTCCCCGGCATGTCCGAAAGGAGTGTGACCAAGGTCGTGCCCAAGTGCAATGGCTTCGGTTAAATCTTCGTTCAGTTTTAATGCTCTGGAAATAGTTCTGGCAGTCTGGGCAACCTCAAGGGTATGAGTAAGCCTTGTTCTGTAATGATCCCCTTCAGGTGAAAGAAAAACCTGAGTTTTGCCATTCAGGCGTCTAAAAGACTTAGCGTGAAGAATTCTGTCTCTGTCTCTTTGATATATAGGCCTTACATCACATTCTTCCTCGTAAACATCCCTTCCAAGGGACTTGTCACTGAAAGAAGCGTAAGGGCTTAAATAGTCATGCTCTCTGAGTTCCTGCATTTCTCTTAAGTTCATTCCCATATTCCCCCGATTATGCAATAGTACTTTCTATCCCAATTCAAGTCTCTATATATATAATTCTACGTTAAAAAAGGGTTTCCCTTTTTTAACGTAGAATTATATATATAGAGACTTGAATTG
>JAILFQ010000341.1 GCA_024697505.1 Lachnospiraceae bacterium | reverse complement strand
TGTTCCACCGTCGGAAATACAACCTTCAAGGTTTACAAGTGTAATATCATCTGCTGCAAAGAGTGTGGCAAGATTCTTAAAGAAATAAGAATTGTCTTTTACACTGTTGTAAACGGAGAAGAAGTTATGTGAAACATTCTGTTTTGCCGGGTCACTTGCAAGAGTAACATCTCCGCCGAAGGTGATTCTTACCGTCTTTGGCGCCGGAGTAGGAGTTGCTTCAGGGGTTGGAGTAGCCGGAGCTTTGGTAGGCTCTGTTGTAGGCTTTGGCGTAGGTGTGGATGTTGTAGTTGGAAACGGTGTTGATGTTGCTGAGGAAGGTTCTGTGTCTGCCGGTTGTACCGGTGTAGGTGTTGTATCATTTCCCGCAATCGGTGTAGGCTCGGCATTTTCCTCGCTAACGCTGCAGCTGCAACCTGCCACAAGAGCAAGGGCTGCAAAAAGCATAAGTGCTGCAATTGAAGTTAAAATCTTTTTGCCTAAATGTTTTTTCATTGTTACACTCCTTTGAAACTTTAAAATTTAGTTACTATACTACATAATGTAGTATATCATATTTAAATAAAAAGAAAAGCACAAAATACATCATTGCCCGTATCGCTGCCGGCATACACGAGCAATGATGAAATTGTGGACTCCATTACTACATTATACATGACGGGGGAAAGACATAAAAGGTTACAAAAGTCTCATAAATCGGTTGCGGAAAGGTGTATGTAATAGTATTATTCACCTATAAGATCGTCTGATAAGACGTAATGAGCTCCGGGAACGGTGGAAAATACGGAGGTATATATGGAAATTAAAGGATATACATATGGCTACAAGGCAGTAAAAGGTACTTATACAAGTGAGGCTGCGGTAAGAAGCCGCGAGGCGCTTATGGAAACAGGCATAAACTGGGTTTGTCTGGCTTTTTCTGTTAGGCAGAAAAGTTACTCTTCAACGGAAATCTACTTCGATTACAGACGTTCTGTTTCGGATCTGGACATTATTTCAACGGTGGAACACTTTAGAAAGAATAACATCAAAGTCTGCCTTAAACCTATGATAGACACAGATGATGGTGTTTGGAGAGCCCGCATAGACTTCCCGGACGAAACCATGTTTAATGAGGACAAGTATTGGAAGACCTGGTTTGAATACTATACGGCATATATCCTTCATTACGCAGAAATAGCAGAATACACCGGCTGCGAAATGCTTTGCCTTGGCTGCGAAATGCTTGGAACGGAAAGAAAAGAAACTTACTGGAGAGAACTTATTGCAAAAGTGAGAAAGGTTTACTCCGGAAAGCTTACTTATAATACAAACCATGGCCATGAGGACGAGGCTAAGTGGTATGACGCCATAGACTACGTTGGAACTTCAGCTTACTACAGAGTAGCAAAGGAAGGCGGCGCATCTGTGGAAGAAATGAAGGCAGAATGGGAAAAGGTGGCAAACAATCTTGAGGAAACCTGCAAACGCCTGAATAAAAAGATCATTTTTATGGAAATAGGCTGCAGGAGTGCAAGGGGCTGCGCCGCAATGCCTTGGGATTTTATGCACAAGGAATTTCCACATGATGAGGAGGAACAGGCCAATTTCTATGAGTCCTGCCTTAAAACATTTTCGGACAAGCCATGGTTTGAGGGGATATTCTGGTGGGATTGGAGCCCGGTTATATACGAAAGCAAAGAGATTGCCGCAAACGATAACGATTTTAACATTCATTTGAAAAAGGCGGAAGAAGTACTAAAGAGAGAATGGAGGAAATAAAAATGAAAAATGTAAAGATTGCAGTATTGGACAGCGCAACGCTTGGAGAGGATTTAGACCTTTCCGCACTTAAGGATTACGGTGAGTTTTTTGCTTATAAGACCACTGCACCCGAAGAAGTGTGCGATCATTTGAAGGATGCGGAAGTTGCACTTATAAATAAGGTGAAAATGAACGAGAAAACCCTTGCGGGAAATGATAGCCTTAAGCTTATTTGCATAGCTGCAACGGGCTTTGATAACGTAGATCTTGATTATTGCAAGAAAAAGGGAATAGCTGTTTGCAACGTGGCAGGTTATTCAACAGAGTCTGTGGCTCAGTTAACCGCAGCCATGGCCCTTTACCTTTCAACCAACATTTATGACTTTACGGAGCATGTAAGAAGCGGAGAATACACAAAAGGCGGAGTTGCAAATAAACTCACTCCTGTTTACCACGAAATTTCCGGAAAAACATGGGGAATTGTGGGCTACGGAAATATCGGTAAAAAAGTCGGAGACGTGGCAAGAGCACTTGGTTGTAAGGTTTTGGCCTTTAAGAAAACGCCTGCTACAGATGTAGAATGCGTAGACCTTAAAACCCTCTGCGCACAGTCAGATATCATTTCCGTCCATCTTCCTCTTAATGATTCTACCCGAGGAATAATCTCTTCAGAACTGATTTCTTCCATGAAGAAGGATGCTATTCTTATAAATGTGGCAAGAGGTGCGGTTTGCGACGAAGCAGCTGTTGCCAAAGCCATAAAGGACGGAAAGATAGCCGGCCTCGGATGCGACGTTTATTCTTCCGAGCCATTTCCGGAAACACATCCTTTTAACGAAATTAAGGAATACAGAAATGTATGCCTTACACCGCATATGGCGTGGGGGTCTTACGAAGCCAGAAAACGCTGCTTAAACGAAATATGCATGAATATAAGATCATTTTACGAAGGCGGTAACCGTTCAAGACTTGTGTAAAAAGTCTTGTATAGCGGTGTTTGGACAGAAAGGTCTTTACCGCAGGAGAGATTTTAACTAAAATAGAAGTGATGCTTATGGCATTGGAGAAAACTATTCCAAAATTGAGGGGGGTAACTGTATGGAGTACATGAAAGAAGCTTTAAAAGAAGCTTACGAAGGAATTAAAGCAAAGCATGGAGGACCTTTTGGGTCTGTTGTAGTAAAAGACGGAAAGATTGTAGGAAGAGGCCACAACAGAGTACTGTTAAAGCACGACCCAACCTGCCACGGCGAAATGGAGGCTATAAGAGACGCCTGCAAGAACCTTGGAACCCACGACCTGACCGGCTGCGAAATATACACAACCGCCGAGCCTTGCCCAATGTGTCTCGGAGCAATACTTTGGTCCAACATGTCCAAAGCATATTACGGCTGTAACGTAAACGATACGGACAAGATCGGTTTCAGAGACGACAGGTTTTACGACTACCTTAAAGGCGGAAATGATATTTTGACCCTTGAGGAAAATGACAGAGAAGAATGCCTGAAACTCTTTGAAGACTATCTTAAAGACACAGGCGCCGAAAGATACTAAAAGAAACAAGGTGGGGAAAATGGACTTTTCATTGAACGAAATGCAGGAAATGCAAAAGAAACTGGAAGAACGCTATAAAGAAAGATGGGAACCGCTTGTACCGGAAAGCAGCAGAAACAAACTTCTCTGGATGGTAGGCGAAATAGGCGAAGTAATAGACATTGTAAAGAAAAACGGACCCGAAAGAACCGCTAAAGACGAAAAGACCAGAGAACACCTCCTGGAAGAAATGTCGGATATCTTAATGTACTACAACGAAGTAATGATGTGCTTTAACATATCCCCCGAAGAACTAAAACAAGCCTACACCCAAAAAATTGACAAAAACATGAATAGATGGAAATAGGTCACTGTTCACGGGATAACCCCTGTGTTTGACCCGCTGAATGCTTGCATTCATAGCGGGTTATAACACTGGGGCGTTACTGCGTAGCAGTAACCGCTCATATTCATGAGCAAGAAGCGAAGCGGATTGCGAATGAATAGGAGTCCCGTGAACGTTCACATAGCAGTAACCGGCCATGGTCATGAGCAAGTAGCGGAGCGGATTGCGAATGAACCTGGACGGCGTGAACAGTCCGGTAAAGGGACGAAATTACCCGCTGAATGCTTGCATTCATAGCGGGTTATAACACTGGGGCGTTACTGCGTAGCAGTAACCGCTCATATTCATGAGCAAGAAGCGAAGCGGATTGCGAATGAATAGGAGTCCCGTGAACGTTCACATAGCAATAAAATAGTTAACATATTCTCTAATTAGAGTGTAATTGGATTTATTTGGAAATTTTTTTGCCTGCTCATCCTTTTGTTATGAAAAATATGATAAAATTATTTTACCAATATTTTAATAATGAAAGGAGTTTTGTGTTATGGACATTAATGAATGGTTTGCACTTGGGTTACTGGATTATCTTAATCCTATCTGTTACACAATTTTTACCATCATTGGCTTCAGGTATTTTCGTAAAATGATGAAGCCGGGCTTCTTCTATGTGTATTTTGTGGGGGCGATCATTTCCCTTATAGGCGGTTTTTTCATTCCTACCATTAAGACTCTTATAGGTCTTGGCGTAATGGAATGGGGACTTCCTGTGAGCAAGGTTATTATTGCGAATACGGGCTTCCTCATAAGCGGTCCGACGCTGTTTATAGGAACGCTTAAGAAAAACCGCGTGGATGCTCCGCAAAACAACAATGTACAGCTTAACAGCGTAGGTCTGCTTGCTGCAAACCTTGCCTTTCTTAACAACTTCATTGTTGGCTTTGGCGCACTTGGAATGATAATGATATATGTTACATGCGCAAAACTCGCTATTGAAAGAAAGCGTTATTATGCCGCAGCCACGCTTGCAATTTCCCTTTTCGGAACTCTTTTTGAGTCGTTTTATTCAAACAGCGGAGCGGATCTAAACTCTCCTGCGGTACACCTTGTAATAGAAGTAGGTGCGGTTATAACTCATCTTATGCTGGTTGTAAGTGCATACCTTTTATTCATATATAAAGATAAGAAAGAGGCTGCAAAAGCTTAATTTGCCATGAAAAAAGAAGACTACGAAAAAAGTAACGCAACAGAAAACGGTGCCGGAAAAAAGTATACCGTAAGCACAGAGGTTGTGCGGATTCCAAGCGGTAACAATACCCTGTACGGAACACTTTATAAGCCGGAAAATGCCGGTAAAACCCCGTTGATCATAATGTGTCATGGCTACAACGGTGTGGGGGACGATTTTAAAGCGGAAGGCGAACTCTTTGCCGCCAACGGAATTGCCACATATACTTTGGATTTTTGCGGAGGTTCCACAAGGTCAAAAAGCACAGGAAGAACCGTAGATATGACAATTTTTACGGAGAAAGAAGACCTTTTAAACGCTTATGACTATTTTAAAAAGCAGGAATATATTGATGCAAAAAAGATATTCCTGTTTGGCGGAAGCCAGGGTGGTCTTGTAACAACTCTTGCAACAGAAGAACTTGGAAACGAGGTTGCCGGAATGGCTCTTTATTATCCTGCTCTTTGCATTGCGGACGACTGGAGAAAGAACTTTCCGGACGTGGAAAAGATTCCCGAAAGCATGGAATTTTGGGGCATGGAACTTGGTAAGAACTTTTTTACCTCCATCCGGGATTTACATGTTTTCGAAACCATAGGCACTTACAAGGGCAAGGTACTTATAATTCACGGAGACAAAGACAATATTGTCTTGCAGTCGTACTCGGAAAAAGTGGCGCAACTCTATAAAAATGCAGAGCTTCTTGTCTTAAAAAACGAAGGCCACGGCTTTTCGCCGGAGGGAGCTAAAACGGCAAGAGAAAGAGTTTTGCTGTTTTTAAAAAATGAGACAGCTTGAAGCGATCCGGTGGATCATATGCAGTATTATTAATGTTTACATCCACCAATCTTTGTTGTATATTCAAAAGTAAGGAGGGAAAAAGCAATGGATAAAAAAGTCACAGGGATTATCTCGTACATTACAATAATAGGCTGGATTATCGCTTTTGCATGCGGAGACAGGGAAGGCGCAAAGTTCCATTTGAATCAGAGTCTGGTTCTTAACCTTGCAAATCTTATTCTTACCTTTCTTGCAAACATTTTAGGCGGTATAGCTATCCTTTCTGTTGTATTTTGGGTACTCGATCTTCTGTTCTTTGTACTTTGGATTCTTGGTCTGGTACATGCCATTACGGGAGAAGAGAAGCCTCTTCCTATTATAGGAAACTTCAAGATTTTAAATTAATTAAAAGCAATAAAAAGCAATTATAAAAGGCAGAGTCCGTATAAGGAACTCTGCCTTTTTAATGTATTGTGTAAATGATGGAACAGTGCCGTTTTTACCAGGCACCGCCGCCACCGCCACCGCCGCCGCCACCGGAGAAGCCGCCGCCGGAGAAACCGCCGGAGTAACCACCGGAACTGCCGGAAGATGGTGGAGTTGGAATTGCTGTTCTTGTGCAGGCATTTAATATACGATTGCACCAGACAGCCGAATATACAAAGTCTCCTGCGTCAGAGACATACCAGGTTGGTTCAGGAATGTGTATTTTCTCGAAATGCTTGGTCCAGGCTGTTTCAAGACCAAGTACCGCAGCGTAAGGTAAAATGTGGTAGAAATACTGCGGGTCTTCATCGCAAAGAGCAACAATACGGTCGTATTCGGCCTCTTTTATAAAGGTACGGAACCCGTACAGTTTTCCCATAAGCTCTGTGTTTTCCTTGGAACGCTTTTGCATTACGAAAGAGAAAATAAAAATTATCATTTGCGAAATAAAGTATACGCCAAGATGCAATTTGCTTGGGAAACCAAGGTAAAAGAGACAAGCAATGCATGTTCCTATAAGATAGATTATTCCACCTATAAGAATGGCGGCTTTTCCGCCTCCGCTCTTAGTGCTTATATTGTCGTAACCCTTCCAGGCAATAATGGCACCAAGAAGAACAGCTACTACAGGGAAGGCTGCCAGAAAGATTCCTTCAAAGCCTTCGTGTAAAATACAAAGAGCAGCCATGTTAATAAGGGCAAGCACAAGGCAGGTATATCTGCATATGCTGGATTTGGCCTCAAAAACTTCTCCGTATTTTTTAGCGTATGCTGTTTTAACCTGGGACTTGGCACTGTCAAAGGAAGATCTGAAAGAGGAAGAAACTCTCTTTGTGTCCACAACATCCTTCTTTTTAAATAAGCCGTTAATAAAGGTTTTAATATAAGTCGGTTCGGAATCCGGAACAGGGTTTCCTTTTTTTAGAAGGAAGTTTTTCTTTTCCTGTTCAATGGTTAAATAGCCTTTGTCTGCCATATAAAATACCATTGTCATCATTTCCGAATCTTCCAATGATCCGTCCAAAGCATAGCCTACTTCAGCCGGAGTCATGTTGTTTGGCGGATAGAATTCTATGGTTTCTATAATCTTTTCGTCACGGCCGTTTTTGTACCACATAAGGAAGGCTAAAAGGGCTGTGATTACAGCTATAATAATAACGCCCGTAGTTATGTACTTGTGGGCTTCAAGGAAATCTACCGCCCCGGACCAGTAACCATCCGGAAGATTTGTGTCTCTTAAGGTTACGCCGTAGCCTTTAGGAAGGTTTACACCCGTAAGCGTAATGGTGTTTCCTTTCACGCTCTTTGTGAAATACTCTTCCCAGGCGGTGGTACTGCTTGCACCGTATTTACCGGCATATATCTGCATATCCGTCCAGTCTATTTCCGAAGGCATGGTCATTACCAGAGTTGCATTTCTGATGGATGTGTCCCACTCCGTTGGTAAAAGGTTCTGGGCAAGATAGTCTGCAAAAGAATCCGTATCTTTGTAGTATTCGATTTTGTAACTAATAACAAAAGTCTGGTCTCCGGAAAGGTAACGGTCTGCATCACCTATACGGATCATAGTGTTGTTACCTGTTTCCTCAACGTTGTAGTTGTAGCCTGCTACGGAAACATTTTTAACCTCGTAGGTGTTGTCCGTAGCAAGAGGAATGTTTCTTGTGATTCCGTGGTGAGACTGAATAAAGTTCACCTTAATTTCTTCGGTTACGGTTGCTGTGTGGCTTTCGTCGAAGACCATGGTTACATTAAATTCTTTTGTAATGTAATCGTATGGGTCCGAGTCGTTGTACTCCG
>JAILFQ010000325.1 GCA_024697505.1 Lachnospiraceae bacterium | reverse complement strand
TAAGGAGCTTCTTTTTGATGATAAAATAGATATGGAAGCGTTCAGAATAAAGGCACATGCTATGAAGTCCACATCTGCTCTGGTAGGTGCCATACCGGTTTCCGGTATGGCCAAAGTGCTTGAAAATGCCGCGAGAGAAGGAGACGAGGAAAAAATAAGAAACCTTTCAGGGCCTTTCCTTGAAGAATGGTATTCTCTGGGAGAAAAGCTGAAACCTTTGGTTATAGAAAATGTGGGACCAAAAGAAGATTTTGATCCGGATGTTTTTCTGGCCCTTCTTGAAATGGCGGAAAGATCCGCAGAAACTCTTGAAGTGGACGAACTCGATGAGATAGTTAAAAAACTTGAAAACATAACCCTTCCGGAGGAGTTAAGTTCGGATGTGCATCATATAGAAGTGGCAATAGATGAACTGGACTCCGAAAATATAAAATTATATGTAGGAATTGCCAGGGAAAACTTTAAGACTGTGGAGGACATTTACAGAAAAAAGTAAGAAAATTCTTGTAATGTGGCCTGCCTGATGATATACTAAAAAATATTTTACATCAAGTTAAAGCGTTAAAGCAGAAATGGAGGCACACATGGAGAGGTTTTATATACCTGATGGCTATAAGTCGGAGCTTTCCGTAAAAGAAACTCAAAATGCCATCAAGCATGTTAAAGATCATTTTGAAAGACAGCTTGCAAAGCAGTTAAACCTTACCCGTGTTTCCGCGCCGTTGTTCGTTCAGCCGGAAACAGGGTTAAACGACAATCTTAACGGAGTGGAGAGGCCGGTTTCTTTTGGGATAAAGGAATTAAACGATAAAAACGTTGAAATCGTACATTCTCTTGCAAAGTGGAAGAGAATGGCTCTTAAAAAGTATGGCTTTGCTTACGGCGAGGGTCTTTACACGGATATGAATGCCATAAGAAGAGACGAAGATACAGACAACATACATTCAATTTTCGTAGACCAGTGGGACTGGGAAAAGGTTATTTTACACGACGAAAGAAATATTGAAACTTTAAAGGCTACCGTAAGAAAGGTTTACTCCGCACTCAGGGAAACCGAGCATTACATAGCGGATAAGTATGATTATATAAAAGAAATACTTCCTAAAGAAATATCATTTGTAACAACCCAGGAACTTGAAAACATGTACCCGGATGATACTCCGAAGGACAGAGAGAACAAGATCGCAAGACTTAAGGGCGCGGTATTTATTATAGGAATAGGCGGAAAGATGGCTTCCGGAAAGAAACACGACGGAAGAAGCCCGGACTACGACGACTGGACTCTTAACGGAGATATTCTTGTTTATTACCCTGTTTTGGATATGGCGCTGGAGCTTTCTTCCATGGGCATAAGGGTGGATGAGCTTTCCCTTGCGAGCCAGCTTAAAGAGGCGGGGTGTGAAGACAGAGCGAAACTTGACTTCCAGAAGGCTATTCTCAACAAGGAACTTCCTTACACAGTCGGTGGCGGAATTGGCCAGTCCCGTATATGTATGTTCTTTTTAAGAAAGGCACACATTGCGGAAGTACAGGCTTCTGTTTGGCCGGAAGAGGTTATTAAAGAGGCGGAAAAGCTTAATATGCAGTTCTTATAAAATATGAGCCGGCAAAATTTTAAATTTTGTCGGCCTTTTTTGTTGTCCTTTTGTTGTCCTTCGTGTATTATAGTATAATAATAATGAGATTAGTGTAACTGCGAGGAAAGGAGGGCAAAAATGACTATCGTACTTGTAAGTGATGACAAAGCAGAACTTAAATTGCTTGAAGAAAATGTTGCCCTTTATTATCCGGATGATCTTATTATTCCTTTTAATGATGCCAAAACAGCAATGCAGTATGTGGAGGGGCATCTCGTGGATGTATGTTTTACATCCGTTGTTATGAAAAAGGTCAGTGGAATTGCTATTGCAAAGGAAATAAAAAAGAGCAATCCGGACGTACTCGTAAATTTTATTGCAGATGATGAAACTTACGCTTTGGAGGCGTGGAGACTTCATATTAACGATTATATCGTACGTCCTATTAACGGTGCCAGCATTGCCCATACATTAAGGGATTTTTAAATATTGTATTTATAACCATCGCTTCGGCGGTGGTATTTTTATGCCTTACAAGAAGGAGCATGCATAAATCCTATTAGAAATAAATATAAAAAAGTTGTTGCTATTTGCACCGTCTCGTTATAGAATGGAAAACGAGAATGCATAGATATAACTAAAAAATGAATAAACACTAATATTTATACATTTTATATGGAATTTATGCATTAAAATGCAAATACCCCCGGTGTATGGTGGCGGGGAAAAGGAGATTTCTTATGAGTATAAAAATTGGAATTATGGGTTACGGAAATCTTGGAAAGGGCGTAGAACTTGCCATTAGCAAGAATCCGGACATGGAACTGGTTGCTGTTTTTACAAGAAGAGCACCTGAGACTTTAAACATTCTTACAAAATCTGCAAAGGTTGTAAGCGCAGATGAAGCAGAGAGTTACAAGGACAAGATTGATGTAATGATAATGTGTGGCGGAAGCGCTACAGATCTTCCTGCACAGACACCGAAGTTTGCAGGACTTTTTAATGTTGTGGACAGTTTTGATACTCACGCAAGAATTCCTGAGCATTTTGCAAACGTAGATGCAGCTGCAAAAAAGGCAGGAAAGATAGGAATCATTTCTGTTGGCTGGGACCCGGGAATGTTCTCTCTTGCAAGACTTTATTCAAACGCGATCCTTCCTGGCGGAAATGATTATACCTTCTGGGGCAAGGGCGTAAGCCAGGGCCATTCGGATGCCGTAAGAAGAATTAAAGGCGTAAAGAATGCAAAGCAGTATACAATACCTGTAGAGAGCGCTCTTAAGGCTGTAAGAGCCTGTGAAAACCCTGAGCTTACAACAAGACAGAAGCATACCAGAGAATGCTTTGTTGTGCTTGAGGAAGGCGCAGATGCAGCATATGTGGAAAATCAGATAAAGACTATGCCTAACTATTTTGCGGATTACGATACAACCGTACATTTTATTTCCGAAGAGGAATTTACAAAGAATCACAGTGGAATACCGCATGGAGGTTTTGTGTTCAGAACAGGTCAGACCGGCCTTAATAACGAGCACAAGCATATAATCGAATACAGCTTAAAACTGGATTCAAATCCGGAATTTACGGCAAGCGTTATCTGCGCTTTTGCAAGAGCAGCTTACCGTCTTAACAAGGAAGGAAACGCAGGATGTAAAACTGCCTTTGACATAGC
>JAILFQ010000298.1 GCA_024697505.1 Lachnospiraceae bacterium | reverse complement strand
TACGCGGCATTAAAACATCATTTTCCTCAGAAGTTTTTTTAAAGAGATCCCTGTCTGTGTAACCCTCATTTCGCAATATTGCTTCCCATATATTCTGAATAAATGCGATAAGCTGGCTGTGCAAGCCGATGGCAAGAGTGTAATCAAAGCTCTCTTCTCCGAAATAGTCTTCCTTTTTGTTTATTTCGTTGAACTTTTCCTCCAGGTAAACAGAAAGTCTGCCGGCAGATATCTGCGGGACCCACATGGGACCGAGGTTTTTCATATCTTCAAGCACAATGTCTATTACTCTTAAATAATCTTCTTCCTTAAACCCCAGAAAATTCTGCTCTTTAATAACAATATTTCCTGCACTTCCAAGTCCCTGCTTTTGCAATCCGGTAACGGTATCTTCCGGAAATCTGTCCACAAGTACCAACTCTCCTGCATGTCCGGAAAGTTTAACAAGATTTAGGTCATTGCACTCTCCGGCTCCGAAAACAGCAATTTTCTTTCCGGGTTCTGTATATTTTATTATATAATCCGTAATTCTTTCCCGGTAATCCGCCCATCTTTCAAAGGCGTCCGGTATTTTGTAACCGGAGGTTATCCGCTTAAGTATCTCCTGTGATGTTACCATATAAATCCTCTTTTACCACGTCCTGTTACAAAACGCTTAAACTACTCGCCAAGTTCGTTAAAATCTATATCCATTCCAACCTTTATTTCATAGTCCGGAAACGCTTCCTTTACGGCATCCACAGCCTTTTGGTGGTAGTTTCTTCTGTTTTTTCCGTTAAGGCTTATTACAAGATCGAAACGCATCTTTTTATTTTCAAGGTCTACATAAAAACCATGCATTGCTTTTACCATTTCCTTGGAAAGTGCAATTTCCGCAACCTTTTTTTCTATGGACTTAATCTCATCATTTAATGTATTTCTGGAATAAAAGCCTATAGCAGAAAGATAAACTCCGTGTTTTTCGTACACTTCGTCCGTAATCTGTCTGGTAAGAGCATCAAGCTTTGCAGCCGGTAAGGTATCGTCAACTTCAAGATGAATGGAAGCAAGGTCCATGTCCGGTCCGTAATTGTTCATTACAAGGTCGTAGGCACCGTGCACACCCTCAAATTCGCAAACCGTCTTTTTAATGGCAATAACAAGCTTGTAATCTCCAGGTTCTCCAAGCATTTTGGAAATTGTCTCGAGAAGGGTTTCCATTCCTGTTTTAATAATAAGAATTGAAATTACCGCTGCAAGGAAAGGCTCCACATTAAGCTCAAATTTTACATAAGCACCTGCAGCCACAAGAGTGGAGAAAGAAACAATCGCATCTAAAATTGCTTCTTTTCCGGAAGCCGTAAGAGAATCGGAGTTGGCTCTTTTCCCCTGGCTTATTGTATATAAAGAAAGAGCAAGTTTTGCCACAACTGCAACTGCAACCATAATAAGCGTTAATGTAGAATAATCCGGTACACCCGGAGTAATTATGTTTTTTACAGCCTCTATTAAAGCGGTTACACCGGCGTAAAGCACAATAATGGCAATTACAAATGATGAGAAATATTCAATTCTTCCGTAACCGAAAGGATGCTTCTTGTCCGCAGGCTTTCCCGCAAGTGCCGCGCCGGTAATTGTAATGATACTGGAAGCCGCATCTGTAAGGTTATTAACACCGTCAGATATGATTGCTATAGAATGAGCAAGAGTTCCAAGGATCATTTTAAAAGCTGCAAGGACAACATTTACTATTATTCCTATGAAACCGGTTTTAAAAATAATCTTGATTCTGTTTTCACCATCATTTGTTTTCATAAGCATTCTCCTTTTTGTTTATACTTTTCCTAAGCACAAGCAATACAACCTCAAAGACAATAATGCAGAGACTTATCCACCGGGAAGTGGAAAAGACCAAAAAAGAACAAATTCAAAAACAGCTTCCACAAGCAGGTAAAGAATTTTAGCACCGATCATGCAAAAAATACCTGCCCAGACAAAAACATACAAATTGTCTTCAAAAGACTTTTTCTAGAATTTGCAAACTATTAAAATAAAAATAATTGATAAAAGAGCACCTATAATACCAAGCGTCCCGTAAACCGGAAGAGTAAGCTTCCCAACAGTAAAATTATCCGTTATTTCCACCTGTTTAAATACGGTGGAAAGATTTTATAAAAATATGGATTCCCATTAACCACACCGTCAATGAAAAATGCAACAACTCCAATAAATACAAGTGTAACTATTACACCCAGAATTAAAGCCAGCAGCGAAAATATAAATCCCATTGTTCTTTCGTTTCCCGTATAACCGTCTTTCTTAGCCATGGATGCATAGCAAAGGCCTATAATTCCAAGGATTACGGAAATAACAAAACCGAGTCCGGTGACCGCAAGAATAAGGCCCAGCACTCCAAGCACCATACTTACCGTTGCTTTATCTTTTCCTGACATACACCTTATATCTCCCTTCATAATAAGCTACTCCAACTTTCAACTAAAAACTACCACAATGGCTGTTTTCGGTCAATATGCGCAGCTTTTTTTGTAATGCTTTTTTAATAAAACGGCGGAGGGTTCAACCTCCGCCGAATAACTTATTCTTTGCTATTAGATTTCTGCCTTCCAAAGACCATGCAGGTTGCAATACTCGTATACGGCAACCGCTTCTTCTCCGGCACTCAGCTCAAACTCTGCACAAGGCGCTTCGCCCGGATTAAGTTCCTTAATCTTAAAGTCCTTCTTTGTTTCAAGAACAACCATTGTAATATAGTGTTCAGGAAGCATTGGATGGTCTACGGAACCGATCTTTGCGGTAATCTTGTTACCGTTAACGCTTACCTCCGGTACGTGTTTCTCTTTTGCACCATCCGTTGTATTGGCCTTAAGAGGCTTCATCGGCTGTCCACAGCACTCCGGAACAGGTGCGTTCTCATCAAATACAGGCTGAACCCTCTTACAAATATCGCACTTATAAAATACCATCTCGTATCCCCTTTCTTTTAATAATAATTAATAGTTTTCTTCATGTACTTCAAAATAGGACTGTGGGTGCTTACAAACAGGGCAAACATCCGGTGCCTCTGTACCAACAACAATATGTCCGCAGTTTCTGCACTCCCAAACCTTAACCTCGCTCTTTTTAAATACTTCCTGAGCTTCCACATTCTTAAGGAGCTTTCTGTATCTTTCCTCATGCGTCTTTTCAATGGCTGCTACTCCGCGGAACTGCTCGGCAAGGTCATGGAAGCCTTCTTCGTCTGCTTCCTTAGCCATTCTGTCGTACATATCTGTCCACTCAAAGTTTTCGCCTTCAGCGGCATGCTTAAGGTTTTCTTCTGTATCTCCGAGAAGACCAAGGGCTTTAAACCAAAGCTTTGCATGCTCCTTCTCGTTCTCTGCTGTCTTAAGGAATAACGCCGCAATCTGCTCGTATCCCTGTTTTTTTGCAACAGATGCAAAATAAGTATACTTGTTTCTTGCCTGAGACTCTCCTGCAAATGCTTCAAGGAGATTCTTCTCAGTCTTTGTACCGGCATAAGGATTCTTTTCATCCTTCATTGGCACAAATACGTTCTTCTGATGGCACTTTGGACACTCTTCAGGTGCCTTGTCGCCTTCATAAACATAACCACAAACCTTACACACATATTTCATTATATACACCTCCGGTATTTTGCCGGTTGGACCGCCTTTTCCCACCGAAAAGGTCATGCTTTAAAGATCCAAACGGCGTTAATTAATTTTAACATTAGTCAGACATTTTTACAAACGGTTTGTATGTTTTCACTAAATTTTTATAATTAAATCGACGTTTATTCCAAACCACCGTTTCTGATATATTCCGCAAGAAGGTCTCTGGCATATATGGAGTCCGTAATACGGTAGATTTCCGTCATGTGAGGCTTATTATCTTTATACTCAGAGGTGTATGTATCCGTTACCACATAGT
>JAILFQ010000294.1 GCA_024697505.1 Lachnospiraceae bacterium | reverse complement strand
CATCTTCATTGATGAGGTTGATGCCATAGGTAAATCCAGAGATTCCAGATACGGCGGCGGAAATGATGAAAGAGAGCAGACACTCAATCAGCTCCTTTCAGAAATGGATGGCTTTGACACTTCTAAGGGTATCGTAATCCTTGCAGCAACAAACAGACCTGAAGTACTTGATAAAGCACTTCTTCGTCCGGGACGTTTTGACAGAAGAATTATAGTTGATAAGCCTGATCTTAAGGGCAGAGTTGAGGTTCTTAAGGTTCATGCCAAGAATGTACTTATGGATGAGTCCGTAGATCTTGAAGCAATTGCACTGGCAACTTCCGGTGCGGTCGGTTCAGACCTTGCGAATATGATAAACGAAGCAGCAATTCTGGCGGTTAAAAAAGGCAGAAAATTTGTTATTCAGGAAGACCTTTTGGAGTCCGTTGAAGTCGTGATTGCCGGTAAAGAAAAGAAAGACAGGGTTCTTTCCAACGAGGAAAAGAAGGTTGTTGCCTACCACGAGGTCGGCCATGCTCTTGTAAGTGCTCTCGACAAGAATTCGGAGCCTGTACAAAAGATCACCATTGTACCTCGTACTTTCGGTTCTTTGGGTTATGTTCTTCAGACACCTGAAGAAGAGAAGTACCTTATGACTAAAGACGAGATCATTACAAAGCTTGTTACTCTTTGTGCAGGACGTGCGGCGGAAGAGGTTGTCTTCGGAAAGATTACAACCGGTGCTTCTAATGATATTGAAAAAGCAACAGACCTTGCCAGAAGCATGATCACCAGATACGGTATGTCCGATCAATTTGGAATGGTTCAGCTTGAAGGCGTTGAAAACCAGTATCTGGACGGCAGAAGAACCCTTCAGTGTGGTGATGAAACCGCTGCCAGAATAGATAACGAAGTTATTAAACTTATGGAAAACTGTTACGAAAAGGCAAAAACAACCCTTTCCGAAAACAGAGAGATCCTTGACAAGATTGCCGAATATCTTTACGAGAAGGAAAGCATTACCGGTAAGGAATTTATGGAGATCTTAAATAAGGTTAAAGACGGAGAAAGCAACGGAAATGTTGAAAATCCGGAAGAACCGTCAACAAAAGAAACAGAAGAAACAGAGTAACGGCGCGGCCGTTTTAAGAGAGTTCCGTTAAGGGACTCTCTTTGTGTTAGGAGGAACAGTGTTTAACATCAGCGAAGAATTAAAAAAGCTTCCGGATAAGCCGGGAGTTTACATAATGCATGATGCAAACGACGTTGTTATATATGTTGGTAAGGCGGTTGTGCTTAAAAACAGGGTAAGACAGTATTTTCAATCCAGCAGAAACCATACCCCTAAAATAAAGCAGATGGTTGCCCATGTGGCCTGGTTTGAATATATTGTTGTGGACTCCGAAATGGAGGCTCTTGTTCTTGAGTGCAATCTTATTAAGGAACACAGACCCAAGTACAATACCATGCTTAAGGATGATAAGCATTATCCTTATATCTGCGTTACGGTTTCCGAGGACTATCCAAGGCTTCTTGTTGCAAGAGAAAGAAAGAAGGACAAACACAGATATTTTGGGCCTTATACTTCCGCATATGCTGTTAAAGACACCATAGAAGTGCTTAGAAAGACTTACTTTATAAGGGATTGTAACAGAGTCCTTCCAAGAGATATCGGAAAGGAAAGACCGTGCATTTATTACCATATGGGCCAGTGCAAAGGGCCGTGCATGGGCTATGTTACAAAAGAAGAATACGCAGAAAATCTGAAAAAGGCTTTGGCCTTTCTTGAAGGTGACAGAAAAACCATCATTGGCGAGCTTGAAGAAAAGATGTATGCCGCTTCCGAGGAAATGGAATTTGAATCTGCTGCAAGGTACAGAGACTTAATAGGAAGCATAAAAAGACTTTCCGAACAGCAAAGAGCAGATGATGATGAGCATACAGACCGTGACGTTGTTGCGGTGGCAACGGCAAACCACCCTGTAACCTGCACGGAAGGCGAGGTCGCAGTGCCTGATATGACCGATGCCTGTGTACAGATTTTCTTTGTAAGAGACGGAAAGATGGTGGGAAGAGACCACTATTATCTTACGGGAGTTGAAGGAGAAACAAAGGCGGAAATACTTACGGAGTTTGTTAAGCAGTATTATTCCGGAACGCCTTATATACCTAAAGAAATA
>JAILFQ010000289.1 GCA_024697505.1 Lachnospiraceae bacterium | reverse complement strand
GGAAGAAATTAACGAATCAAAAGAAGACGATGTGACTATTCTTGCCATTGAAAGCAGCTGTGATGAAACAGCAGCAGCAGTTGTAAAAAACGGCAGGGAAGTGCTGTCAAACATCATATCTTCGCAGATAGCCCTCCACACGGTTTACGGAGGAGTTGTACCTGAAATAGCATCCAGAAAACATGTGGAAAAAATAAACATGTGTGTTAAAGCTGCTCTATCTGAAGCAAAACTTACACTGGATGATATAGATGCAATCGCTGTGACCTACGGCCCGGGACTTGTGGGCGCGCTCCTTGTAGGCGTGTCCGAAGCAAAGGCACTTAGTTTTGCTACCGGAAAACCTCTTGTAGGGGTACATCACATAGAGGGTCATATTTGCGCAAACTACATTGAGTACAAAGAACTTGAACCGCCATTCATGTGCCTTGTTGCATCAGGTGGACATTCGCATCTTGTTCTTGTAAAAGATTACGGAGTATATGAAATAATCGGACAGACAAGAGATGATGCGGCAGGAGAAGCGTTCGACAAGGTGGCCCGCGCAATAGGGCTCGGATATCCGGGAGGCCCCAAGATAGATGCAGCTGCAAAAGAAGGAAACCCCGATGCGATCATGTTCCCCAGGGCAAAGACCACGGAAAAATCTTACGATTTCAGTTTCAGTGGCCTTAAGTCTGCTGTTTTAAACTATCTTAATCAGGCTGAAATGAAAGGCGAAGAAGTAAACAGAAACGATGTTGCGACTTCTTTCCAGAAAGCTGTTGTTGATGTGCTTACAGAACACACCATAAATGCGGCCAAAGAATATAACTGCAAAAAGATCGCAATAGCAGGCGGAGTGGCTTCAAATACTGCCCTCAGAGAAAGACTAAAAGAAGAGAGCATGGCAAACGGTATGGAATTCTACCGTCCGTCACCCGTTCTTTGTACAGATAATGCTGCAATGATAGGTGCGGCAGGATACTATGAGTTTAAAAAAGGTGTGAGAAGTACCATGGAACTAAATGCGGTGCCAAACCTTCCCCTGGGCAACAGAGAAAGAAAGTATCACGGAAGAAGTTGAGGATAAAAAGTGAAAACCACAGCAATTGTACTTGCGGCCGGAAGTGGCAGCAGGATGAAAAGCAGCGTAAAAAAACAATATATAGAAATTGGGAATAAGCCCTTGATAATATACGCGCTTGAAGCATTTGAAAACAGTTTTATAGATGAAGTTGTACTTGTAGTTCCAAAGGATGACAGGGACTATGTTTGCGAAACCATATTAAAGCCTTATAACTTTAGTAAGATTAAGACTATAATTGCAGGCGGTGATACCAGATATAAAAGCGTATGCAATGGATTAAAGGCGGCTTCCGAAGATACGGAGGCTGTTTTTATACACGACGGAGCAAGACCTTTTATAAATGACGATATACTTGAGCGTGCTCTTGAAGCTGTAAAAGAATACGGAGCCTGCGTAGTCGGCATGCCCGTAAAAGACACAATAAAAATAGCCGACAGGGATGGATTTGCCAAAGTAACTCCTGATAGAGATCTCACATGGATTATTCAGACTCCACAGGTTTTTTTGTATCCGGAAATAAAGAATTTATATGAAGAACTTATCGAAAAGGAACAGGACCTCATTGCGAAGGGAGTTAACATAACCGATGACGCAATGGTCATGGAGACTCTTGGAAAGCGCAAGGTTAAGCTTGTTAAGGGCACTTATGAGAACATAAAAATCACAACTCCGGATGACGTAATATTGGCAGAAAATATACTTAAAAAAATTTTTAAAAAAATTTGAAAATTGTTATTGACATTATTCCATGACATTGTTAATATAATTATCGCGCTGTGCGTTGAACAACAAAAACAGCACGGCACTAAATATATAGATTTACTTGTATGGAGCGATATCGAAGCGGTCATAACGAGGCGGTCTTGAAAACCGTTTGGCGGCAACGCCACGAGGGTTCGAATCCCTCTCGCTCCGCTCAAAGAATTGAAGAGTGAAGAATTTATAATCAACACTTTTGCAGAAGTACTCAAGAGGTTGAAGAGACACCCCTGGAAAGGGTGCAGGTCGTTAACAGCGGCGCGAGGGTTCAAATCCCTCCTTCTGCGTTCCTCATCAG
>JAILFQ010000281.1 GCA_024697505.1 Lachnospiraceae bacterium | reverse complement strand
TATTTCTTTTTTGGTATATGTTTTAAATGATGAAACGGCTCTTTCAAGAGTTTCGTCTGTTATTTCTTTCTGATCTTCATCCAGGTATTTTACTGTAAAATTAATGATATCGTCTTCATATTGCAAAAGAAGTCTTCTGGCGGTAACTCTGTATTCTCCAACATTATAACTGTAACTTATGCTTATTAATTCCTTGCCGTCGATCATCTCTTTTGTGACCGGGTTTACAGACACATCTTGTTCCGCATAATCCTCTGCTATAAATGGCTCTATGGATTCCTCCATCAGCTGATTTGCATCTATCGGCATATCTTTATACCGATAAACGAGAAGATAAGGTATGCTATCGTCGATTTCTGTATATATGTAAAGACCGTCATCATCATTCCATTGTGTAGAATAACTGCTTAGACACTCAATTGAAAACAGTTGTTTATCCGAATATACTTCTTCATAAGCGGGTTCATTTTTGGAAGGCTTTATAGTCTTTGTTTCGGTGCCATCATCGTTTGTTTTTCCTTCGTTTGAACATCCGAAGGCGCATATGATGAGTAATAAACAGGCTGTCAATCCCAATACTTTTTTATTCATAAGAAAACCTCCTGATCAGCACTTAAATCCTTTAATGTGGTTACTTAAGGTTTCTGAAATGTTTTCAATGGATTTTGCGCCCTTTTCAACGTCTTCGGAAGCGGATACAAGTACCTGAGTTCCTTCAACAACATTTGCGGTACCGTTTGCGTTTTCTTCAACGGCACTGTCAATTGCAGAGATTGAATCGCTTACTGTAACAATTGCTTCGGAAATTTCGTGGTTATCATTTGAAATTGAGGACATTGCTTCGTAGCAATCGTTAAGGGATTTAATGTATTCCTCAATTATCTGGCTCTTTTCCTGTGAGTTTTCCTCAGAAATCTTAAGCATTATTTCAGATACATCCTCAGCTGCCTTAACAAGTTGTTCTACAATAGCAAGAACTTCGTCCGAAACCTGTTGAATATTTGCGGCCATCTCGGCTGAATTGCTTGCGAGGGTACCAATTTCGTCCGCAACTATTGCAAAGCCTCTTCCTGCTTCGCCGGCTCTTGCGGCCTCTATGGAAGCGTTAAGGGAAAGGAGATTGGTCTGTGTTGCAACTCCGGAGATTCCCTGTGTCATGGATCTTATTTCTTCAACCTTTTGTGTATCTTTAATCTTATTCTGCAAGTTACCTATTGCCGCATTAAGACGGTTGGTCATGCTTTCGTCCGTTGCTTCAATTTCTTTTTTACGGTTTTCGATAAATTTAAGAATATTGCTGATGTCTGCTGTTTTTTCAGCTGCATTTTTGCTTACCTTACCGGTAAGAGTTGTAATATCCTGGGCCATTTGAGAAACCTGAGCAGTAGAAGCGGAGGTTTCTTCTGAGCTTGCATTCATTTCCTGCATAGTGGAGGAAATGGTTGTAACATTGTCGGAACTCTTAAGCGCTGCGGCCTTTAAGGAGAGGACATTCTCTTCAAGGTCTGCAGAGGCTGTGTTTACATCTTTTATAATGCCACCCATGGCGTCCTTTAAGTCGTTTACTGCAGTTACAAGCTGGCCGACTTCATCATTGGACTTTGTTTCTATATTTTGAGTAAGGTCTGCATTTCCTGCCTTAACGCTCTCTCCGAGTGTCTTTATCTTATTGCTTGCATCTGCAATAGGCTTTGCAACCATAATACCCGCAACGCTTGCAACTATAAGCGCAATCGCAAGGCAGATGCCTGCTATCATTAACATATGGGACTGAATGCCTTCTATAATACTATCGTAGTTTTCAACAGGAGATACATAGTAAACGTGCCAACCTACGGAAGGAATATCCTGAACCGTAACATACACATTGGTACCGTTGAAGTCTGTAATACCACCGTCTTCGTCTTCTTCTGCAGCTTTTGCATAATCTATTCCAAGGTCCTTAAGTGTCATTATTTTACTTGAGGTTGAATGGAATTTAGGATTTGGGTGATAAATGAGTGTGCCGTTTTCGTTGGTTACAAAGAGATAGGCACCATTTTCGCTGTCGCTGTCAACGAGTTTATCTATATCTTCAAGGAGAGTGGAAACAAAAATATCTACTGCGGCTATTCCCTGCCAGCCGTCAGATTCAAAATATTTGGAAACTGCAACAACCAGATCTCCTGTATTGGCATCCACATAAGGCTCGCTGTAACAGAAAGCTCCTTTTGCGGCAACGGCATCTGTGTACCAGGCTCTTGTTAAGCCGTTAAAATCTGATGATGGAACCCACCCCGAACCGTTCAGGAAGTCGCCGTTTGAAAGCTGAATATATACCATTGCAAGAGAAGGATCGTTTTCGGTGATTTCTTCCAAAGCGGTGGTTGCCATCTTTTTGGAAGCTTCAATTTCACTTGCGGATCCGCTTGGGGTTGAAATAATGGAAGCTTCTGCGGCACTTACTATTCCGGTTGCTTCAATAAGCCACCCATCTATTGCGCTGGCGTAATACCGGGTTCTTATATCATAATTATCATCCAGGATCGTTTCGCTGCTTTCATTAACTTTTTGCATTGTAAAATAACTTTGTGTAACAAGTAGAATGGCACATAGTGCCGCAATAATAACTACCATTTTTATCTTTAGACTTTTAAACATAATACTATCTCCTTTCAGAAAAAATAACTTACTATTCTTTCTATATAAATTTATTTATATAAATTTTAACATAAAAGTAATTTCCCAACATATATTTTTTCTTATAATGCTTTTTTTTGCCCTTAATAGTTAATTTATAC
>JAILFQ010000260.1 GCA_024697505.1 Lachnospiraceae bacterium | reverse complement strand
TACAGAAAAAGAATTTCTAATGTAATCAGTAAGACTTTTGTGGGTATCCTTATTCTCGGAATGTGTTTTACAATGATATATCCGCTTTTAAAACTGATTCCTAACGTTACAAGCGAACTTACGGAACTGGGAGATCCGGATGTTATCTGGATTCCTATAAAAAGGTCCTTATTAAGCTTTAAGGCGGCAAAAAGGTTTATACTTACAGACCCTTTGCTGGATGGTTGGATGACCATGTTTAAATCCCTTGGTTATGCCCTTTTAATATCTGCGATCCAGATGTTTATGAGCGCCCTTACGGGATATGCTCTGGCAAGGGTTAAGTTCCCGGGATCCAAGCTTATCTTTACCCTGGTGCTTCTTGTTTTCCTTGTACCGCCTCAGGCACTCTTATTGTCACAGTATGTGCACTTTAAGAACTTTGATGTGCTTGGACTTATAAGTCTTGTCCACGGAGAAACAATAGACATTATAAATAAACCGGTAACTCTTTACCTTCTTGCTTTTCTTGGATTCGGAGTAAACCAGAGTTTGTTTGTATTCATCTTCAGACAGTTCTTTAAGAATACTCCTAAGGAACTTGAAGAAGCATCATTAATAGACGGATGTAATTTCCATCAGACCTACTTTAGAATAATGTTCCCTAACGCAAAGCCTGCCATCATTACAGTGCTTTCCCTTGGTTTTGTTTGGAATTACGGAGATACCTACTATACAGGTTACTTTAACCCGGAAGGTTCTTATCTCAGCTACATTTTACAGCAGGCTTTCCAGTCTGCAAACGAGTACAACGTTACTCACGCTGTCCAGGTTTGGTATTCCATTCCTGCAACCTCATCCTTCCAGTTTGATGCGGTTAAGCAGGCAGCGGCACTTATTTACATGGCACCGCTTCTCATTCTTTACTTCTTTGCACAAAAGAGCCTTGTAGAGAATATTGAGAATGCAGGTATTGTAGGATAAGGGAGAAATAATGAAAAAGAAAAGACTAATATGTTTAATCCTGCTTTTTGCGATGCTTGCCTTTACGGCTTGCGGTGGTCAGGAAAGCGGAGAGACTAATATACCGACAACAAATGATGAAGAAAATAATGTAGGAAATATTGAAGAAGGGGAAAAAACCGAAGAACCGGAAAACTTAACCCCTACTTCAACCCCGAGTCCTACACCAACGGAGGCACCGGCTGTGCAGTATTCTAAAATTACAATTAATGAAGATGTTACTCACCAGACCTGGAAGGGGTTTGGCGCAAGTGCTGCGTGGTGGGCTCAGTATGTGGGAGCCTGGACAAAGCAGGATAAAAACTCAGGACTGGAAATGAGAGATGCCATAGCGCGTCTTCTCTACTCTCCAACGGAAGGCATAGGCCTTAATATTTACCGTTATAACGTGGGAGCAGGTTCTAAAAATGACAGCGGAAACTACCAGAGTGACAGAAGCACAGAGTGCTTCGAGACCGCACCGGGAGTTTACGACTGGACCAAGGATGCAAATGCCGTTTACATGATGAAAAAGGCACAGGAATACGCCGGAGAAGATTTTGAAGCGATCTTCTTTTGCAACAGCCCTCTTTCCAGACTTACCATAAGCGGTAAAGCCCAGATGAATAAGGGCTCCAAAAACAACATTCTTGAAGAAAACTACGACGATTTTGCAAAGTATGTACTTGACGTTGCAGAGCATTTTAAGACTGAAGAAGGAATTAATGTTACGGAGATTTCTCCTATTAATGAGCCCCAGTGGGAGTGGATAGACGGTCAGGAAGGCTGCCACTATGAGCCTCCTCAGGTTGTGGAGGTTCTTAAGGAGTTTGTAAACGCCATAGGAAAAAGAGAAAAGCTTGAAGGCGTAAGAATTTCCGGACCGGAAAGCGGCCAGTGGCTTGGAAGCACACAAAGCTATGTGCTTGCTATGATGAGAGATTCTGTTTTAAAAGAATATTTCGACACTTTGGATATTCATTCTTATTGGTCCAATGCATCGGATAAGCAAAGTTTTGCAAAGTGGGTAAACAACAGATTTCCGGGTCTTAACCTTGTAACCTCCGAGTGGTGCGAGATGGTAGGCGGATACGATTATGGTATGGATTCCGCTCTTGTGCTTGCAAAGGAAGTTATGGACGACCTTAAAATACTGGACGTGGTTTCCTGGCAGCTCTGGGTTGCCGCAGCACCGGGCAATTACCATGACGGACTTATTTACCTTAATACAGGAATTAAAACTTATACGGAAAC
>JAILFQ010000143.1 GCA_024697505.1 Lachnospiraceae bacterium | reverse complement strand
ATGAGATAGTGGAAAACCGTTTTTTCGGAAAAAGAGAGGAAAGGGTATACCTGGACTTTGAAGGCATAAAAGTACGGGTCCCGGCAATGTATCACGAGTATCTTACGGCTATGTTCGGCGATTATATGCAGCTGCCCCCGGAAGAAAAGCGAAAAATACATTACAGACCTGAAATAAATAAAAAATCTTTTCTTGACAATGATAATGCATAGTTATAAAATAATGCTTAATCACATTATCGAACTAAAGCGTGAAAGTGAGGAAGAAACATGCGTAAAGTGGTTTTATCCATTCTGGTAGACAATACATTTGGTGTACTCAGTCGTGTTGCCGGTCTTTTCAGCAGAAGAGGCTACAACATAGACAGCCTTACAGTTGGTGTCACTGAAAATCCGGAGTATTCCAGAATGACGGTTGTGGTAAACGGAGACGAGCAAATACTGGATCAGATTAAGAAACAACTGGAAAAACTTGAGGATGTTAAGGAGATAAGAGTGCTTCTTCCTGAGGAATCAGTTGCCAGAGAACTTGTTCTTGTAAAGGTTGCCGCAGACCCGGCAGACAGACAGGGCATCATTTCCATAGCAGACATATTCCGCGCTAAGATTGTGGATGTGGCTCCGGACTCGTTAATGATAGAGCTTACCGGCACGGAAGCAAAAATTGCAGCCTTTATTAAACTTCTTGACGGCTATTGCATAAAAGAGATCGCAAGAACGGGAATCACCGGCCTCTCAAGAGGTGCAGGAGATATAGGCGAATATATTGATGACTGAGGAAACAGGAATTACTGCTTCTTTTATCATAGAAAAAATGAAAAACAGGAGGATATCCAATAATGGCAAAGATTTTTTACCAGCAGGACTGTGATCTTTCTTATCTCGACGGAAAGACAGTTGCAATCATCGGTTACGGCAGTCAGGGACATGCCCATGCATTAAACCTTAAAGAATCAGGTGTTCACGTAATCGTGGGACTTTATAAGGGTTCTAAGTCCTGGGCAAAAGCAGAAGCTCAGGGTTTTGAAGTTTATACAGCAGCAGAAGCTGCAAAGCAGGCAGACATTATTATGATTCTCATTAACGATGAGAAGCAGGCTGCTCTTTATAAGAACGATATTGTGCCTAATCTTAAGCCGGGCAATATGTTAATGTTCGCTCATGGCTTCAACATCCACTTCGGATGCATTAAGCCGCCTGCAGATGTGGACGTAACAATGATAGCTCCTAAGGGACCGGGACATACCGTTCGTTCCGAGTATCAGGCAGGAAAAGGTGTTCCTTGTCTTATTGCCGTACAGCAGAATGCTTCCGGAAAGGCACAGGAGATTGCGCTTGCATATGCTTTGGGAATTGGCGGAGCAAGAGCGGGTGTTCTTGAAACATCTTTCAGAACAGAGACAGAAACAGACCTTTTTGGTGAGCAGGCAGTTCTTTGCGGCGGTGTTTGCGCACTTATGCAGACAGGTTTTGAAGTACTTACCGAAGCCGGATACGACCCAAGAAACGCTTATTTTGAGTGTATCCACGAGATGAAGCTTATTGTAGACTTAATCTACCAGTCAGGCTTTGCCGGAATGAGATATTCTATTTCAAATACAGCAGAATACGGTGATTATGTTACAGGACCAAAGATCATTACTCCTGAGACAAAGCAGGCAATGAAGAAAGTTCTTGCAGATATCCAGGATGGTTCATTTGCCAAGGAATTCCTTCTTGATATGAGTGATGCAGGAAAGCAGGTTCATTTCAACGCAATGAGAAAGCTTCATGCAGAACATCCGTCAGAAAAGATCGGTGAGGAAGTAAGAAAGCTTTACAGCTGGAATAACGAAAGCGACAAGCTTATAAACAACTAAAACCCAAAAATACTTACAGGCTCCGGGGGCGCATATGCTACGTTTCCGGGGCTTTTTGTATGCATATTTGCATTGACTTTTAAACCTGTAATCATATAATGTCAATATAAACAAAAAAGGTTATGGAGGTAGAAAGTATGGTGTCCAAAAAGACAAAAGACATGACTGTGGGAAGTCCTTTAAAGCTTATTCTTCTCTTTTCGGTTCCGCTTCTTATTGGAAATGTTTTTCAGCAGTTTTACAGTATGGTAGACACCATAATTGTAGGGCAGTATCTGGGAAACAATGCTCTTGCGGCAGTAGGTTCTACCGGCCCAATAAACTTTCTTGTGCTTGGATTTGCAAACGGTATAACAAGCGGATTTGCGGTACAGGTCGCTCAGCGTTTTGGTGCAGGTGACGAAAAGAATATGAGAAAAGCCGTTGCTTCCGCTTCGGTTCTTATCGTTATTTTTACTGTTTTGCTCACCCTGCTTTCAACTTTGCTTACGGGCTGGCTTTTAACCGTTACAAATACACCTAAAGAGATCTATGATGATGCTTACACATATATCTTTACTATTTTTGCGGGTATGGCAACCATAATGTTTTATAATATTCTGGCTTGTTTTTTAAGAGCAGTGGGAGATTCCAAAACTCCGCTTTACTTCCTTATACTTTCCTCTGTGCTTAATATAGGCTTGGATCTATTCTTTATAATAACGTGTAAAACGGGAGTCTTTGGCGCAGCCATAGCAACAGTCATA
>JAILFQ010000110.1 GCA_024697505.1 Lachnospiraceae bacterium | reverse complement strand
TTCCAACAGAAATACCTTCTTTCTTTGCAAGAAGCTTTGCAGCGTAGAAAGCGTCATCGGACTGAGCCTTATAAATCTCGTCATAAATCTTTGTATTAAGAACTTCCGGAACAAAGTTTGCACCAATGCCCTGGATCTTGTGGGAACCTGCTCTGCCTTCGGAAAGAAGAGGAGAATCTGCCGGCTCAAGGGCAACAATTTTGACACCCGGCTTCTTTTCTTTTAAGTATTCTCCGACACCTGTTAATGTACCGCCTGTGCCTACTCCGGCTATAAAAATATCCACCTCTCCGTCTGTATCATTCCATATTTCCGGTCCGGTTGTTGCTCTGTGGGCTGCCGCATTGGCCGGGTTTACAAACTGGCCCGGTATAAAGCTGCCCTTTGTCTCTTTTGCAAGTTCTTCTGCCTTGGCAACGGCGCCCTTCATTCCAAGCTTTCCTTCTGTAAGAACTATTTCCGCACCGTAGGCCTTTAAGATGTTTCTTCTTTCAACACTCATGGTCTCAGGCATTGTAAGAATAACCCTGTATCCCTTTGATGCTCCTATGGAAGCAAGGCCGATCCCCGTGTTTCCGGAAGTCGGCTCTATTATTACGGAACCCTTCTTTAAAATACCCTTTTTCTCGGCGTCCTCTATCATTGCCTTGGCAATACGGTCCTTTGAACTGCCTGCAGGGTTAAAATAGTCCAGTTTAACAAGAACTTTGGACTCAAGTCCAAGTTCTCTTTCAATGTTTGTTACTTCAAGAAGAGGTGTGTTTCCTACAAGTTCCTCTACTCCTTTATAAATTTTTCCCATGTTTTTAACTTCCTTTCTTTCCATTGTTTTTAATAAATGATTGCCGAAAAGCCTCTTTCAAGATCTGCTATGATGTCGTCTATGTGTTCTGTTCCTATGGATAGTCTGATGGTGTTTTCATATATTCCCTGGTCTTTAAGTTCTTCCGCGGAAAGCTGGGAATGAGTTGTGGAAGCCGGGTGAATAACAAGGCTCTTAACATCCGCAACATTTGCAAGAAGAGAAAAGATCTTAAGGTTATCTATAAACTTCCAGGCATCTTCTCTTGTTCCCTTAATGTTAAAGGTAAAGATGGATGCGCCTCCGTTTGGAAAATATCTTTCGTAAAGAGCGTGGTCCGGATGGTCCTTAAGAGACGGATGGTTTACCTTTTCAACCTTTGGATGCCCTGCAAGGTATTCAACAACCTTCTTTGTGTTCTCTGCATGTCTTTCAAGTCTTAATGATAAAGTCTCAAGGCCCTGTAAGAGGAGAAATGCGTTAAAAGGTGAAATTGTAGCGCCGGTGTCTCTTAAAAGAATAGCTCTTATATATGTTACAAAAGCTGCAGGTCCCGCCACATCCGCAAATGATGCACCGTGGTAGCTCGGGTTTGGACTTGCAATGTTTTTGTACTTTCCGGATGCCTTCCAGTCGAATTTTCCGGATTCCACGATCACTCCGCCAAGGGTTGTTCCGTGTCCGCCAATGAACTTTGTGGCGGAATGTACAACCACATCCGCTCCGTGCTCAAAAGGTCTTATAAGGAAAGGCGTTCCGAAGGTGTTATCCACCACAACGGGAAGCCCGTGCTTATGGGCAATTGCTGAAACAGCGTCTATATCCGGAATATCACTGTTCGGGTTTCCGAGAGTTTCAAGGTAAATTGCTCTTGTTTTATCTGTTATTGCTCCTTCAACCTCTTTAAGATCATGAGCGTCTACAAATGATGTTTCAATACCGTATTGAGGAAGAGTGTGAGCAAGAAGATTGTAACTTCCGCCGTAAATTGTTTTTTGAGCGACTATATGGCCGCCTTCAGCAGCAAGAGCAAGTATTGTGTAATTGATGGCTGCCGCTCCGGAAGCAAGCGCAAGAGCTGCGCTTCCGCCTTCAAGTGCGGCTATTCTCTTTTCAAATACATCCTGGGTGGAATTTGTAAGTCTGCCGTAAATGTTGCCCGCATCAGCAAGGCCAAAACGGTCTGCGGCATGTTTACTGTTTCTGAATACGTAAGATGTTGTCTGGTAAATAGGTACCGCGCGTGAATCCGTAGCCGGGTCCGGCTCTTCCTGTCCTACATGAAGCTGTAATGTTTCAAATCTGTATTCACTCATATTTTTTATCTCCTTGCTTTTTTTGATGGACCTATAATAGCAAAGAGATAAGCTCTTGAAAATTCAATAGATTTTATTGCCGGTGATAAGTAATTCTTATCGCACATCTATAATTCTTTATACTTTAAAAGTTCCTTTATGTAACTTTCCCCATAAGAAGACATTTTGCTGTTTTTTCTAATGATATAGCCTATAATTAGCGGGTCTTCCTCCTTCAGTTTTATGGAAACGAGACCCTTAAGCACGGCATTGTCCCCGGAAAGCATACCGGAGCCTATGGAGTAACCGTGAAGATCCGCAATAAGCTCCATGGTTGTTGCCCTGTCGTCGGACCTTATCATTTTTTTGAAGTCGTAATCCGCAAGGGCTTCCTCATTAAGATAAAGCTTGCCCTCCCCGGTCTGGTCGAAAAGTACGCAAGGGTAGTCTGCCATTTCCTCTATGGAAATTTCTTCCCTGCCTGCAAATTCATGGTCCTTCCAGACATAAATATAAGTTTCCCTCTTCATTAAAGGGGTAAATATAAGCTCATACTCTTTAAAAAGCTTTTTAATTATTTCTTCGTTGCTGCCGGAAAAAGAAACAATGCCCACTTCACTTTTTAAGGACCTTACATCGTCAAGCACTTCCTGGGTTTTTGTTTCATGGATGGAGAATATATATTTTTCCGGGTCAGCCTTTTTTAACAGCTTTGAAAAGGCCTTAATCGCAAAGTTGTAATGCTGTGTGGATACGGAAAAATGCTCTTTGTCTCCGTCTTTGGAAAAATAACGGTTTTCCAGAATTTCAAACTGGCTTACCGATTTTTTGGCATAAGTAATAAATTCCGCACCTTCCTTGGTTACTTTAATTCCTTTGTTTGTTCTATCAAAGATTAAAATTCCAAGTTCGCTTTCAAGTTCTTTAACGCTTGCAGACAAGGCAGGTTCAGAAACAAAAAGCCTTGCCGCCGCCTCTCTCATAGAAGAGGCCGCGGCAATCTCAAGTACATATTTTAACTGTGTTATGTTCATAAATAGTCTGTTTCCTTTACACCACAAATTTTCCCATATCGGAGTTAATGCTGTCGGAAATAACAAGGTTCTTACCTGCTGTTTCGTCAAGGCTTGTCATATTGCCCGCAATAACGGTTACCGCTTCTGCACCCTGGGCAACACCTCTGGCATTTTCTTCCATGGTCTCATCTATATCTCTTACAGATTCGTTAATATTCATTATCTTTTTCTGCATTTCGTCGCTGGTGGCCGCAAAATCTGACATCATTTCAGACATTTTTAAAATATCGGCCTTGTAGCTTTCTGCGGTATTTAAAAGAGTTGTATAACCTTCGTCGTTGCTCTTTGACATGTATTCCAGCATTTTTCCGGACTCGGATGCAAGTTCTTCCACAACTCCCACAACCTGGTTTCCTATTTCCTTTATTTCCTCTGCCATATTATTGGAATCGTTTGCAAGGTTCTTTATTTCGTCCGCAACAACCGCAAAGCCTCTTCCCGCTTCTCCGGCTCTCGCCGCCTCTATGGAGGCATTAAGGGCAAGAAGATTTGTCTGACCTGCAATTCCTATAATACTGTCCGTAAGTTCCGTAATTTTTGAAATAGCCTTGGCAGCCTCTATTTTATTCTCAAGAGACTTCTTAACTTCTTCGGTCTTTTCATGAGTTTCATTCTGGGCTTTTCTTGCCTGTACAAGAATGTTTTCCGCTCCCGCAGAAATCCGGTTTGACTCCTTAACACTGTTTTTGGCTATTTCGGAGTTATCAATGGTTTTTTTGAGCGTTTCGTCTATTGTTCCGCTTATGGTATTAAGAGATGCATTAATCTCCTGGTAGGAAGCACTGACTTCTTCCATGGTTGCGGAAATATCCGTTATCTGGCCTGTAGTGTCGGAAATGCTCATTTTCATATCATTGGAAGAATCCGCAAGTTCTTTTGCACTTCCGGATGTATTTGTAATAATGTTTCTTATAAAAACAATAAATTTATTTATGTTATCCGAAATAACTTCTATTTCGTCTCCGGACTTAACATCCAGAAGCTTTGTTAAATCCCCTTTCCCGTTTCCAAGCTCAACCACCTTATTATTAAGTGCGGCAAGCTGACTTTTAAGAATGTTCATAAGAAGGATTATTACACAAATGGAAGCCGCAAAGGCGAGCAGACAAATGATAACTATTGTATTTCTTATATTTGCCAGCTGATCCCCTATCCAATCCGTACTAATATCCGTTGCAGCAAGAGCAACTATCTTCCCGCTGCCGTTTCGTATGGGAGCAAATGCGGTAATGTGCTCTCCCCATTCGTCCGCATAAGGTTCTCCCACGCTTGTGGTGCCCCTTAATGCGTTTTCCGACGCCTCTTCCGGTTCCAAAGTGTCTCCTATAAGGGCGGGAGCTTCCGGGTCCGAATCCACAACAAACTCCAAAACACCGCCGTTTTTCCTTATGGTATAAATGTACTCAAACCCGCCGTTTTCCAAAAACAAAGATAATACAGCATGTATTTCTTTGAAACCTTCCGTATCCTCATCTCCTGCAGAAAGACTTGTAAAAAGATCGGTATCCACATTTTTTTCCAGCTGAGCCGCTATACAGTTGGTATTATTTGCTGCGTTAGTTTTGATTTGTTCCAGTAAGGTGCTTTTTTCATTATTGTAAATGATAACACCCATGATTACGTAGGTAATGATGAATAAAACAGAGACAATTAAAGTAAGTTTGACAGTAATACTGAGTTTCCTGACCTTCATACAGAAAATCCTCCTTTTGTGATACATCCCTATGTG
>JAILFQ010000104.1 GCA_024697505.1 Lachnospiraceae bacterium | reverse complement strand
AGCATTTGGATATGAACTATGTTGCAAACCATTACGGAAAGTACTCAAAGAGTGAGATAGATGTTGCCGGAGCTCTTAAAGACAGTGCGTTTAAGATATTAAGAGATACAATTGACTTTAAGACAGGATGTTCCGGAGCGGTAGGCCACGAAAATGACAAGGTCTTCCTTCTTGGCGAAGAGGTTATTAACCAGTCTATTCCTCTTATTCTTTGTGCCGAAGAAGATGTTGAAGGTGCGCACGGTGCGGCAATAGGCAGTCTTGATGAAGAGATGCTTTTCTATCTTGCTTCAAGAGGCATACCTAAAGAAGAAGCAGAAAAACTTGTTATTTATGCCAACTTTAACAAGTTGTTAAGACATATCCCGGACGGGGATATTAAAGATAAAACGGAGAAGTTGCTCCCGGAGGTATTATAGGTGCAGGATTTTAGAAAGGATTTCCCACTACTCGTTAAAGAGCCCACTGCATATCTTGACAATGCGGCAACAGCCCAAAGACCGCAATGTGTTATTGATGCAGAGATGGATTTTTATATTAACCATAATGCTAATCCATTGAGAGGCTTTTATCCTCTAAGTGTTGAGGCTACAGAAATTTATGAGGCTGCCAGAGAAAAGGTTAGAAAGTTTTTAAATGCCGATTCGGAAAAAGAGATAATCTTTACAAGAAACACAAGTGAAAGTCTGAACCTTGTGGCTTACAGTTACGGACTTGCAAATATCAAAGCCGGAGATGAAATTGTAATTTCCATTACCGAGCACCACAGCAACATGCTTCCATGGCGAATGGTAGCGGAAAAGGTTGGTGCGGTGGTAAAGTATCTGGACTGCGAACAGGACGGAAGCTTTACAAAAGAAGCTTTGGATGCCGCATTTTCAGAAAAGACCAGACTTGTTGCCATGGCACAGGTTTCCAATGTTCTCGGAAGAGTAAATCCTGTGGAAGAGGTAATTAAAAGAGCACATGCGGTCGGTGCGGTTGCAGTTATAGACGGTGCTCAAAGCGTTCCTCATATGAAGGTTGATGTTAAGTCATTAGACGCCGACTTCTTTGCTTTCTCCGGTCACAAACTCTTCGGACCAATGGGAATTGGTGTTTTGTACGGTAAAGAAGAGATCCTGAATAAGATGCAGCCATTCCTTTGTGGCGGAGAAATGATAGATTCCGTTCACAGAGATTCCGTTAAATATGCGGAACTTCCACATAAATTTGAAGCCGGAACGGTTAATGCCGCAGGTGCCGCAGGTCTTGCAGCAGCCATAGACTATGTTGAGCGTATTGGCTATGACGTTATGGCAGAGAGGGAACTGGCTCTTACAAAAAGAGCAATGGAAGGAATTAAAAAGATCCCTCATATACATATTTTGGGCTCGGAAAACCCGGAAGATCATACCGGAATAATCACTTTTACAATAGATGATGTTCATCCCCACGATGTTTCCGCGGTTCTTGAGGCGGATAAGATAGATGTAAGGGCAGGACATCATTGTGCACAGCCGCTTCTTGAACACCTGGGGGTACGTTCTTCCACAAGAGCCAGCCTTATGTTTTATAATACCGAGGAAGAAGTGGACGCACTTATAGCAAGCCTTGCAAGTGTGAGAAGGAGACTTGGATATGCAGATTAATAATTTTTATAATGAAATTCTTACAGAGCACAATGTAAGGCCTGAGTATAAAAGGGAAATGGAAGACGCGGACCTGGTGCTTGAGGGCGTAAACCCAAGCTGCGGCGATGACATTTGGCTTAAGCTTAAGCTGGACGGTGATATAATCGCGGACGGAGCCTTTACGGGAGACGGCTGTGCCATTTCTCAGGCTTCTGCAGATATAATGCTGGGACTTATCATTGGTAAGAAAAAGGATGAGGCTTTGGAACTTGGTAAGAAGTTCTTAAAAATGATACAGGGAACCGCAACGGAAGAAGAAATAGACGAACTTGAGGAGGCCGGTGCCTTAAAAGATATAAGCCATATGCCTGCAAGAGTTAAATGTGCGGTGCTCGGCTGGCGTACTCTTGACGAAATGTTTAAATGATTTTAAGACTTTGAAAAGGACACTTATATGAAAAAAGCATATTTTGCAGGCGGTTGTTTTTGGTGCATAACGCCAATATTTAAAATATACGGAGCAAAGTCCGTTACATGCGGCTATGCCGGTGGGGATGGCAAACGCCCTACATACGAAGAAGTAAAAAGCCAGAAAACAGACTACAGGGAAACCATCTGCGTGGAGTACGATGAAAGCAAAGTGGAGTACGAAAAGCTTTTGGAAATTTTTCTTTCCAACGTGGACCCTTACGATGCGGGCGGCCAGTTTATAGACAGAGGAAGATCCTACACTCTTGCGGTGTTTTATGTGGACGATGAGCAAAAAAAGATTGCTGCGGAAGGCATAGATAAGCTCGAAAGAGAAAGCGGGAAAAAGACCTTTATAAGTCTTGAATCCTTCACTAACTTCTTTGAAGCAGAGGATTATCATCAGGACTTTTATTTAAAAAATCCGGAGGAATTTGAAAAAGAGTTAATAAGCTCCGGGAGAAAAAACTAAAGCACCCTAAAAAGCGCATTTTATAACCTAAATATACTTTCCAATTTGCCGATAAAAATGGTATAATATGTAAAAAGAAATATCTTTTTAACGGTTATCTGTTAATCGAAGTAATTTCGTTTTATCGGCAAAGGAGGATGGTATCATGAGAAAACTAATCTCTAACTTAAGTATTCGCGCAAAAATAATGTTGATCACAACACCTCTTACATGCGCAATCATTTTTTCTACAATAGTTTCCGGCATTATTGCAAATAGGGCAAAGAATGAGGCGGAAACAATCTACTACGACACACTTTACGCAATTAACAACAATCTGGTAAGTGCGGACAGAGATTTCTATCAGGCACTTGTGGGAGCCAGTCAGCACAGAGAACTTTCCGGGGAAGCACCTGTAAAACCTGAAGGAAATCCCGGTACCGACTTTAGTGCACAGATGAAGGAAAAGTTGAATGACTTTGAAGAAAACAAGAGTCAGGTACTTAATAAAGTGAAAGACGCCGCTGACATAGCATCAAAATTTGATATCCTTTATAATCAGCTTAAATCTGACAGCGGCTATACTTTTTCACAACTTGTTAATCTTTTTAACAGCGGTTACGATGAATGGGTTGCTCTTTACGATGTCGGAAACGGTCGGGTAGACTGGACATCTTTTAATGACAAATTTAATACCTTAAGAGATTATCTTGACAAGATGCAGGAAATTACAGAAGAGTTTGCGGTAATTGAAGAAGAGGAAATAAGCAAGTCCATTAATAATCAGGTTATGGCAATTTCCATTGTCTTTGGTTTG
>JAILFQ010000029.1 GCA_024697505.1 Lachnospiraceae bacterium | reverse complement strand
TACCACCACCGATGATGAGTGTGTCTACCTTGTCAAGAAGGCTATGGGCGAAGAAGTTGGTAAGTCTCTTCTTGAAGAAGATTACCTTGACTATGCAAAGGAAATGATGGCTAAGGCTGAAAAGAACGGCGTTAAGCTTCTCATTCCTGTAGATACAGTAGTTTCCAAAGAGTTTTCAAATGATGCTCCTTTCCATACAGTTGGCAGAGGCGAAATCGCTGCTGATGAAGAAGGTCTTGATATCGGTGAGAAGACAAGAGCACTTTATGCAGAGGCTATTAAGTCCGCTAAGACAGTTGTTTGGAACGGACCTATGGGCGTTTTCGAAATGCCTAACTTTGCAAAGGGTACAATCGCAGTTGCCGAAGCTCTTGCAAACATTAATGCAACAACAATCATCGGCGGTGGTGACTCCGCAGCAGCTGTTAACCAGCTTGGCTTTGGTGATAAGATGACTCATATTTCAACAGGCGGCGGTGCTTCCCTTGAATTCCTTGAAGGTAAGGAACTTCCTGGTGTTGCGGCTGTAAACGATAAGTAATAGGAGGCATTTGCATATGCGTAAGAAGATTATTGCAGGTAACTGGAAAATGAACAAAACTCCAAGTGAAGCTAAGGCTCTTATTGAAGAATTAAAGCCTCTTTGCAACAACAAGGATGTAGATGTTGTATTTTGTGTTCCTGCCATTGATATTCCTGCTGCACTTGCTGCAGTTAAGGGCTCTAAGATTGCAATCGGTGCCGAAAATATGTATTTTGAGGAGTCCGGTGCTTTCACAGGCGAGATTTCACCTGCCATGTTAAACGATCTTGGCGTTAAGTATGTTATTATCGGACATTCCGAAAGACGTCAGTATTTTGCTGAAACAGATGAAACAGTAAACAAGAAAGTATTAAAGGCTTTTGAACATGGTATTACACCTATTATCTGCTGTGGTGAGTCTTTAACCCAGAGAGAACAGGGTGTTACTATGGACTTTATCCGTATGCAGATTAAGATTGCTTTCCTCGGTGTAACACCTGAGCAGGCTAAGAAAGCTGTTATTGCTTACGAACCAATCTGGGCAATTGGAACAGGTAAGGTTGCTACAAGCGAGCAGGCTGAAGAAGTTTGCGGCGGAATCCGCGCCTGCATTAAGGAACTTTATGGCACAGCAGTTGCCAATGCAATCAGAATCCAGTACGGCGGAAGCGTTTCCGCTTCAAGTGCACCTGAACTCTTCGCTCAGAAGAATATTGACGGTGGTCTTGTTGGCGGTGCAAGCTTAAAGCCTGATTTTGGTAAAATTGTAAATTACAATAAATAAGCTTTAGATGGGGGCTTTTTAAGCCCCCATTCTTAAATTAGATAAATTTACCCTTACCTCTGAAAAAGAGGTGGATAGGAGATAATTATGAGTAAAAAACCTGTTGTCTTACTTATTCTTGACGGCTATGGTTTAAATGACAAAGTTGAAGGTAACGCAATTGCACAGGCAAATACACCTGTTATGGATAAACTTATGAAGGAATGCCCTTTTGTAAAGGGATATGCTTCCGGAATGTCTGTTGGATTACCGGACGGACAGATGGGTAACTCTGAGGTAGGCCATATGAATATGGGCGCCGGCAGAATAATTTATCAGGAACTTACAAGAATCACTAAAGAGATCAATGATGGTGATTTCTTTAAAAATAAAGCCTTACTTGCTGCAGTTGAAAACTGTAAAAAGAATGATTCCTCACTTCACCTTTACGGACTTCTTTCAGATGGCGGTGTACACAGCCATATAACACACCTTTACGGCCTCCTTGAACTCGCTAAGAGAGAAGGACTTAAGAAGGTTTATGTACATTGCTTCCTTGACGGCAGAGATACTCCTCCTCAGTCTGCAAAGGGCTTTGCGGAAGATCTTGAAGCGGAGATGGCGAAGATCGGTGTCGGAGAAATTGCAACGGTTTCCGGACGTTACTATGCAATGGACAGAGACAACAACTACGACAGAGTTGAAAAAGCTTATGATGCAATGACTAAGGGAATCGGAAACGAAGCAGAAAGCGGACCTGCGGGTATTCAGGCTTCTTATGATGCAGGCGTTAACGATGAATTCGTTGTTCCTTTTGTTGTTAAGAAGAATGGTCAACCTGTTGCAACAATTAAAGATAATGATTCCATTATTTTCTTCAATTTCAGACCTGATCGTGCCAGAGAAATTACTCATTGTTTCTGTGATGATGATTTTACAAAGTTTGAAAGAGGTAAGCGTCTTAACGTTTACTATACATGTTTTTCGGATTACGATCCGCAGATTCCTAACAAGGATGTGGCTTTCCATAAGATTGAGATTACAAATACATTTGGCGAATTCCTTGCAGAACGCGGTATGAAGCAGGCAAGAATTGCCGAAACAGAAAAGTATGCTCATGTTACTTTCTTCTTCAACGGCGGAAAGGAAGAGCCTAACGAGGGCGAAGACAGAATACTTGTTGCCTCTCCTAAGTATGTTCCTACATACGACAAGAAGCCTAGAATGAGCTGCTATACAGTATGTGATGAACTTTCAAAGGCAATTACAAAGAAGGATGATAACGGCGAGAGCTTTTACGATGTTATAATCTGTAATTTTGCAAACCCTGATATGGTCGGACATACAGGTGTGCTTCCTGCAGCTAAGAAAGCCATTGAAGTAGTTGACGAGTGTCTTGGCGAAGTTGTAACTTTCGTTAAAGAAACAGGCGGAGCACTCTTTATCTGTGCAGACCACGGTAACGCAGAACAGCTTATTGATTATGAGACAGGGGCACCTTTTACCGCTCATACAACAAATCCTGTTCCGTTTATCCTTGTTAATGCGGATCCTAAGTATAAGCTTAGAGAGAACGGCGTACTTGCTGATATAATTCCTACACTCATTGAACTTATGGGCCTTGAACAGCCTAAGGAAATGACAGGTAAGTCACTCCTCATTCAGTAAAATTTGTACTTTACAAATAGACAGATGTCTTATATAATGGTCGTTAGTGATTTAATCCTGATGTTTAGGAGGTGTGACAGAAGTGGACGTTTTAAGAACTATAGTTACTGTATTATACGTAATCGTATGTGTAGCATTAATAGCAGTGGTACTTTTCCAGCAGAGTAAGG
>JAILFQ010000022.1 GCA_024697505.1 Lachnospiraceae bacterium | reverse complement strand
GACTGGTCGGAAATAAATATTAGGGGGTCAAAGAATGGCCGGAAAAGTTTTTGCAATTGATTTTGGAACAAGCAGTCTTAAAATATACAGAAAAGATGAGGGCGTTATTTTTAACGAAAAAAACATAATTGCCATCTCTGACAATAAAAAAATCTGTGCTATCGGAGATGATGCTTTTGAAATGTACGGAAAAGCACCTGATAATTTCTCTGTAACTTATCCCGTAAAAAACGGTGTAATTGCAGACATACAAAACATGCTTTCTTTACTTAATACAGCATTTTCGAAAATCTCAGAAAAATCAGGTAAGATAACCGGGGCAGACATTATTGTTGCATCACCTACAGATATAACGGAAGTTGAAAAAAGAGCTTTCTTTGACCTTGCAGCAAGTTCCTGTGCAAAGCCTAAAAGAGTTCGAGTTGTTGAAAAACCTATAGCAAATGCAGTAGGTGCCGGTCTTGATGTGTTAAATGCCAATGGCGTTATGATCGTTGATATCGGTGCAGACACAACCGAAATCTCCATCGTTTCCCTGGGAGGAATTGTCCTCAGCAAGCTTGTGAGAATAGGTGGAAATAAGTTTGATGACAGCATTATCAGCAATGTAAGAAAGACTAATAATCTTATTATAGGTAATAAAACAGCAGAGACCATAAAAAAGAAACTTGCCTATGCCTCGGACCCGCAGCATGATTCTTTAAAAGTTTTCGGAAGAAATGTAATGTCCGGTCTTCCTACGGAGGCAGAGATCACTACAGAATTTGTATATGAAACACTTGCGGAGAACCTTCATGTGATCGCAGATGCGGTTCATATGATCCTTGAAAAAACTCCGCCTGAAATTGCTGCTGATATTATTGATAACGGCATCTATGTTACAGGTGGTTCCGCAAATATCAGAAATATAGATAAGCTTTTTGAAAAAGAAACCGAACTTAACGTAAATATAGTTCCTGACCCTGAAAACACCGCTGTTAACGGGCTCGGAAAAATGCTTGAAGATCCGGATAAATATGATCCGCTTATTTTATCACTCAGACATACATTTTACGGTGGTTGATAAAGGGAGGCATTCATGCTGAGGTTCTGGAAAAGAAAAATCAAACCGGCAGATTCATTTTTATCATTTATACGTCCAAAGTATATACTTTATGCCTTAGGTCTTGTTTGCCTTTTACTTATGTTTTTATCCTTAAGACTTCCGTCTTTCCTAATGCCTCTGAGAAACGCTGTATCATTTGTTGCGGTTCCTATGCAAAAGGGTATAAACAGAGTGGGAAGTGCCATGTCAGACAGAATTTCTTTATTTGCTGAAGTTAAAGCTCTGCAAGAAGAAAATGCCGCTCTAAAAGAGAGAATGGAAGAACTTGAATCTCTTAACAGCCAGTTGGCACTTGAAAAATATGAACTTGATGAACTTAGGGCTCTTTACAGACTTGATGCCAAATACCCGGACTATAAAAAAGTTGCTGCCCATGTTATCGCAAGAGAAGGCAACGGCTGGTACAGCGTTTTTACTCTTGATAAAGGCAGTAATGACGGTATTGAAGAAAACATGAATGTTATTTCCGGAAATGGTCTTGTAGGTATTGTTACATCTGTAAGAAGCAATTCCTCTACAGTCAGGACCATCATTGATGATTCCTCCGGTGTAAGCGGAATGAACTTAAGATCCGGAGATACCTGCATTATTAACGGAGATCTGTCTCTTATGACAACAAAAGGACTTATAAATGTTTCTATGATCTCTGTTGACTCAGATATACGTGAAAATGAAGAAATTGTTACTTCTTATATATCCGACCGTTATCTTTCCGGAATCCTTATCGGGTACATTAAAGATATAACAATGGATGCGGGAAATCTGTCCAAAAACGCATATCTGATACCTGCTGTGGATTTTGAACATATCAGTGAGGTCCTTATAATAACAACGCTTAAAGAATCCTATGACCTTGGAGAGTAGCTAATGTTAAGAATTATTGTCAGCTTAATAGGTATACTGCTTTGCTTTGTCTTTCAAACATCCGTCTTTTCGGAACTGGGATTTTCCGGTACCGTCCCCGATATTTTGCTTATTCTGGTTGTATCCGCGGGATATGCAAAAGGACAAAAGAGCGGCATGTTTATTGGCTTCTTCAGTGGGCTTGTTATGGATCTCTATTTTTCCGATTATGTAGGCATACTTGCCGGTATTTATGTTTTGGTAGGCTTTCTGGCCGGATTTACCAACAAGATTTATGATAAAGAGGATTTCTTTCTTCCGATTTTAACTGTCGGAATAGGAGAATTACTTTTTTCTGTTATT
>JAILFQ010000310.1 GCA_024697505.1 Lachnospiraceae bacterium | reverse complement strand
TACAAAGAATGCAAAGAGAACGGCTCTTATCCACCTTCTCTTTAATATATTCGGAACCGTACTTATGTACGTTATCCTTTCACTGGTACCGGAAACGGTGGAAAATGTTATTAAATTCTTCTCCGGCTCAGGCACGGATTCCGGAACGCTTGGAAGAAACATAGCTGTTGCCCACCTTGTATTTAAGGTGTTCCAGGTAATAGTTCTTTATCCGTTTATGAACTTTATAATAAAACTCACATATTTGTTGGTTCCTGGCGAAGACCCGACAGACGAAACAGAAGAGTACCATGTAAAGTACATTGGTGCACACTCTCTTCCAAACAGAGAAGTTGCTGTTCCTGTAGCACTTAAGGAAATTGAGAGAATGGCACAGATGGCACAGACAAACCTTAATGATGCCATGGATGCCCTTATGGCAAAGGATGAAGAAAAGGCAAAGAAGGTTTACTACTACGAGGAATATATAGACTATTTAAACGAGGAAATATCAAATTACCTTGTAACGGTTAACCAGAACACCCTTCCTCTTAAAGACTCCAAGATCATTTCTGCACTCTTCCATGTAATAAATGATATTGAGCGTATTGGTGACCATGCGGAAAATATTGCGGATTATATACCAATGCTTTTAAAGAGCGGAAAAGACTTTTCCGACGAGAGTAAGGAAGAATTAAAGGAACTTATGGGACTTGTAAACAAGATCCTTGTTGAAGCTTTGGATATGTTCCTTACAGGAAACAAAACAAATACAGAAGATATTAATGCTATTGAAGACGAAATAGATGCCATGGAAGAGCAGCTTCAGGAAGCGCACATCAAGAGACTTCAGGAAGGCAAGTGCAACGCTCAGACAGGCGTATACTTCTCAGACCTTATTTCCGGTCTTGAAAGAGTCGGAGACCACGCCATGAACATTGCTTTTGCCATTGCAGAGGCAAGCGCTGTGGAAGATAAGCATCTTGCAATTTTATAGGAGTAAAATATGAGCAGAACAGATTTTAAACCCGGAAACATGCTTTATCCGCTTCCTGTGGTAATGGTAAGCGTGCAAAGACCGGGAGAAAAGGCAAATATAATTACCCTTGCGTGGGCCGGAACGGTTTGTTCGTCCCCCGCAATGGTCTCCATATCCGTCAGACCGGAAAGGTATTCATACAACATAATTAAGGAAACGGGTGAATTTGTTGTAAACCTTACAACGAAAGAACTTACCTTTGCAACAGACATTTGCGGGGTTCTTTCCGGAAAAGATGTGGATAAATTCGAAAAGGCAGGGCTTACAAAATCTGAGTCTAAATGCGTAGGTGCACCCGGAATTGCGGAAAGCCCGGTGAACATAGAATGCAAGGTTGTTGAAGAAAGACCGCTTGGAAGCCATACAATGTTCATAGCTGAAGTAGTCAATGTTTCTGTGGACGAAAAATATATGGATGAGTCGGGACGCTTTCATTTAAATGATGCAGAACTTATTACATACTCTCATGGAGAGTATTATTCTCTTGGAGAAAAACTTGGAAGTTTCGGATATTCCGTAAGAAAAAAGTCAAAAAAACAGGAAAAAATAAAAGAGCAGTGAAAACTGCTCTTAATTTAATTCTCCCTGTTTTGAGAGATTCATTTTTTTCTTCTGACGTTCCTGCTGTATGTGCATAAGGATTCCGCTTAACAATTTGTTTTTGTCGGTAAGCTTGCAACCGTAAAGTACTCTTATACTGTTCTCGTCTTCCTGTCTTCTGACGATCGTGGCAGGAAGGCGAAGTTCGTGTTCTCTGCTTCCTACGGTAAATGAAAGACGTACGGCTCTTCCTATATCAAATGCTTCTTTGGTAATGAAGGCAAAGCCGGATTCACTTATATCTTTAAGAATAACGGTGAGAGACTTGGGACCATCATTTGTAAAGGTGGTAAGGTACATTTCCTCACCTATATATACTCGATAAGCTCCACGTCTGTTTATTGGCTCGCCCTGTAAAAACGATGTAATACTGTAATAAATATTTTTACCCACTTTTACCAGCTTAACATCGGAATTTTTCCATATATAAGCTCTTTCGTCCCCTGCGTAAATAACATTTACGGTGCAGGAAGGCGGAAATCCGACAACTTTATTGTCGACCTTGATCGGCTCCAACAATATGTGGTCCCCCTGAACCTTGGCTATGGTTGTCGGAATTGAAAGTTTTTTTCTTTGAGGCGTGGTAACATCAAGTTCGATTGAGTGTGCCTCTTCCATGTCTTCAAATCTCATTGGCTACTTCCCTTTGCTTCCCCTTTTTTTGAATGGTTATGAAGTAAGATAAGTCGACAATTTTGAGTAAAACCATTCTGAAACTCTATTTTATAGTATCTTTTAGCATAAATCAACAAAAAAGGGGATTTTTTTTACTGTTAATTAGTCAAATTTGTTGGGTAGAAAATCATGAAGTTTTGTTATTTGCAATGTAGCTGCAGCGGTGGTCTTAATTGACTAAAATGGCGGTCTATGATAAAATTTAACTTTGTTCGATAGATTAATTATTTGGAGAAAAAATGGTTAGGATTGGCGTGGATCTTGGCGGTACAAATATGGCTGCCGGACTTGTAAACGAAAAAAAGGAAATAATAGCGGCAGACTCTGTCCCGACAAGAAAATGCGGCACTCCGGAGCAAATAGCAGAGGACATGAAAGAACTTGTGCTGATGCTTTTAAGTAAGAACGGCCTTAAAAGAGAGGACGTAGAGCTTGTTGGCGTAGGCATTCCCGGAAGTGTTACTCCTGACGGAGTTGTGGAAGATGCCAATAACATAGGCTTTGTTAATGTTCCTTTCAAAAAAATGATGGAAACCCTTTTGAAAATGCCTGTATCTGCTGTAAATGACGCCAGAGCGGCGGCGTACGGGGAGTATTTTGCAGGAGCCGGAAAGGGTGCAGAAGTTTTTCAGATGCTTACCATTGGAACCGGGATCGGCGGAGCAACCATCATTAACGGAAAAGTTATTGAAGGCTGCAACGGAGGAGCCGGAGAAATCGGACATATGGTTCTTGTAAGAGACGGAAAGCAGTGCAACTGTGGAAGAAAAGGGTGCTTTGAAGTTTATGCCTCCGCCTCTGCCTTAAAGGAAAGAATGGAAGAACTTGCTTCTTCGAAACCGACTAAATTGTTGGAGTTTGTCGGAGGGGATGCAAAAAAGCTTAACGGAAAGACTCTTTTTAAAGGACTTGAAGCAGGAGATGCCCTCTCGTCAGAAATATTTAACGAATTTACGGACTATCTTGCTGCGGGGATTACGGATATAATTAATATGCTACAGCCTGACGTGCTTTGCATTGGCGGTGGAATGAGCGCTCAAGGAGAAAAACTTCTGGCTCCCGTAAGAGAAAAAGTTTATTCCATGGTTTACACAAAGCATTCTAAGGTACAAACGAAAATACTTGCGGCTGTCCTGGGAAATGATGCGGGAATTATAGGGGCAGCCTATTCAAAAATATAAACAGGGCTTGGCCCGGAGGAAAAATAAATGAGAAAACATTATGAATTAATGTTAAGAGACGCCGAAAGACGTGCAAAAAAGTCTATGCGCCTTCAGGTTATGGACAAAAATAACACAATGAAGTACGGCGGATTTGTGGATTCTAAGGGAATAGTGCAGCCTAAGTTTGCAATATACCGTATGGTTACAATGGCTGCGGTTTACATGAACCCTGACAGCAATCTTTATAAGAACAAGGAGCTTTACGAAAGGATCATTCCGGCAATAGATTATATTGCCCGCGAGCAGCGTGAAAACGGATGTTTCGACCTTGTGGACTGTAACTTCTTCTCCGGCCCGGACACAGCTTTTTGCGTAAAGCGTCTTATGCCTATGTATGAATATATGCTTGCTCATCCGGATGCGCCGGGAGCAGATGTATTTAAAGAAAAGATAGAAAAAATAATATATGCGGGAGCAAAGGGAATGGTTGCCGGCGGTTTCCATACCCCAAACCATCGTTGGGCGATCGCCTCCAATCTTTTAAAGTGTTACAAGTTGTTCGGAGATGCAGAGTTTAAGGCTCAGGCTGAAAAATATCTTGCCGAGGGCATAGATTGTACTTCCGAAGGAGAGTTTTCCGAACGTTCCGCAGGAAATTACAACAGGATCAATAACGACGCAATGATAACAATAGGCGATGTTCTTGGAGACCCTGCTTATTATGAGTATGCAAAGAGAAATTTAACAATGATGCTTACTTACCTTGAGCCGGACGATTCCATTTTTACGAACAACTCAACCCGTCAGGACCGCGGCGTTAAGGTTTACCCAAGAGACTACTACTTTGAGTATCTTCTTATGGGCCACAAGCTTAATAACGAAACTTTCCTTGCTGCAGCAAATTACATTATGGACCTTGCGGTAAGGCTTAACCACCTTCCGGACTTCCTTATTTACCTCATGGCAAATCCGGAACTTATAGATGTTGAATACGGCGAAAGTTCGATCCCTACAAGTTACAATCGTTTCTACAAAGAATCCGAGATTGTAAGAGTAAGAAAGGATGATTATTCCTACACGATTCTTAATCATGCTTCGAATTTTGTATATTTCCAGCATGGAGACCTTACAATGAGCCTTAAGATCGGTGCAAGCCTTTGTGAGCACAGAGCCTTTAAGGGTGAGGAAATGATAAATGCCGGAGATACATATGAGCTTAAGCAGACTATGAAAGGCTGGTATTACCTTCCGTTCGGAGAATTCCAGGGAACAACAGACTGGTGGAAGATGGACCGTTCCAAGAGAGAACTTCTTCATGGACCAAACCTCAACTTTGATGTTAAGATAAAAGATGTGGAAGACGGACTTGATATTACCGTTAAGGCGGATGGAGTGGACAGAGCTCCTCTTCGTCTTGAACTCGCTTTTGACGCAGGCTGTCAGATTTCCAACGAATCCTTTACACTTGAAGGAAATGCGGGAGAATACATTGTTGCCAAGTCCGGTACAGTAACGGCTTCTAAGGGCGACTATGCAATAGAAGTGGGACCGGCTTTCGGAAACCACACCTTTGTTGCAGGTAAGTTTGGCAGCGAAGGCAGAGCACCACAGTGCTTTACCGTTTATTTTACTGACTCCACATGTTTTGAACATACGATCCATGTTCGTTCAAAAATGAGCATGTTATACTGATAAAAGGGATTAAGAAATAAATACAGAAAATTGATAAGGGTTAGTACAGAAAGGAAGATACCTATGAAGAAAAAAGTAGAAGATTATGTTAGAACCATACCGGATTTCCCTGCAAAGGGCATTATGTTCAGAGATATTACAACGGTGATCTCTGATCCGGACGGACTTGAACTTGCAATCCACGAACTCGAAAATCTTGTTAAGGACGTAGACTACGATATAGTTTGCGGCCCGGAATCCAGAGGTTTTATTTTCGGTGTTCCTCTTGCATACGACAACCATAAGTCTTTCGTGCCTATTCGTAAGAAGGGAAAACTTCCTTGCGAAACAATAGAAGAAACCTACGACCTTGAGTACGGTACAGCAACGATAGAAGTACACAAGGATGCCATAAAGCCGGGCCAGAAGGTTGTGATCATAGACGACCTTATTGCAACAGGCGGTACAACGGAAGCTATTATAAGACTCGTTGAAAGACTTGGCGGAGAAGTTGTAAAGATCATCTTCCTTCTCGAGCTTAAAGGTCTTAACGGAAGAGAAAAGCTTAAAGGCTACGACGTACAAAGCGTAGTCACTTACGAAGGTAAATAGAACGGAGTTTGTTCTCGTAAGTTTAACTCGCGAGAACTTCCTTGTTTGATCTACGAAGCAGAACATGTTTTGTGAAACAAATTTGAAAGGAGGGAATATCATGGCAGAAGAAAAGACTTACAAATACGTTTTAAAGAAGCCTATGGAAGATAAGTCTCTCAGTACGCCTGCGGACTTTACAGATCCGGAAGT
>JAILFQ010000283.1 GCA_024697505.1 Lachnospiraceae bacterium | reverse complement strand
CGGAGGTTTCCACTATTTCACTTACCGCCTGTCTGCTTTCGTTTACTATCTTATCGTAATCCATTTTAATGCCTTTCTATTGCAATCTTTCTATTACAGTCTCTCTATTACAACAATTCTGTTGTAATCCTTCAACATACAGCACTTCTATTTATCTTCAACTATTTTCCTGTAAATCTTTGCAAGTCCTGCCTTGTAGCAAAGAAGTACAGATCCTATAACACCAATAAGAGCCTGTGCTATCTCGTAAGGAAGTTTCATCATTGCATATTCAAAGGTGCTGTACACAAATATTTTTCCAAGTGTGTAACCGGTAACCATTATAACAGCTCCCGCAAGAGTTGCAACAAGAGCCTTCACTTCCGGCTTCTTAAAAACTCCTTTGTTGGAAGAATGGCTTATAAGAGAAATTACCACTGCCTGAAGCCCGTGTGTTGCAAGAGACACAAACATAGGAAGAGGATAAAAAAGCATGTCTCCTATAAAAGAACCTACACCTCCCACAACAAAAGCTCCTACAGGATCCAGTAAAAGTGCCGCCGTACAAATGATAAGATCGCAAAGGTACAGATGTCCTCCGGGTACAGGTATTGAAAAAAAGGACATTGACATTACAATGTTAAGTGCCATAAAAAGTCCTACAATAACAACCCATTTGGTTCTGTCTGTCACTTTTAAAGATGAGCTTTTGCCTTCGTTGTTCATTTTGTTTTCTCCTTGGTAGATTAATTTTGAAAGTAATATACAATCAATCTAACCTTATTAGAATAACCAAAATGATTAAATTTTATAATACCAGATTTCTTTTATCAGAATAACCATAATGATCAAGTTTTATAATACCAGATTTTCCGTCATGGACTTTATATAGCTTCCTACGTAAGGAGCGGCATCTTTTCCATACTGCTCCACAATCTTAATGATAGCAGACCCCACTATTGCCCCGTCGGATATTCCGGCCATTTTCCGGGCCTGTTCAGGTGTGGATATTCCAAAGCCGATAGCACAAGGAACATGAGCATTTTCTCTAATAACCTTAACTATGGATTCAAGATCTGTATTGATCTCGCTTCTCATTCCCGTTACCCCAAGACTGGAAACAAGATATATAAAACCCTCTGCTTCTCTTGCTATCATTGCAATGCGCTTTTCGGACGTAGGTGCAATGAGGGAGATAAGGTCTACTCCGTATTTGTGGCACAGCGGAAGAAACTCTTCTTTTTCTTCAAAAGGCAGGTCCGGAAGAATAAGTCCGTCTATTTCAATATCCCTACAGGTGGAAATAAACTTGTCTGCACCATAAGAAAATACAACGTTTGCGTAGGTCATAAAAACCATGGGGATCTTAACGTCTTTTCGTAATTCCTTTACAATGGCAAATATTTTATCTGTGGTTATTCCACCTTTAAGAGCTCTTAAATTTGCGCCTTGTATTACAGGTCCTTCTGCCGTGGGATCCGAAAAAGGAATTCCAAGTTCTATAAGGTCTGCGCCGTTTTCCACAGCGGCACGTACTATTTTACCTGTTGTTTCAAGGTCCGGGTCTCCGCAGGTTATAAAAGGAATAAAAGCCTTACCCTTTTCAAAAGCCTTAATTATATTACTCATGAATATCCTCCCCTCTGTAACGTGCAATTGCGGCACAGTCTTTATCTCCTCTGCCGGAAACAGTTATAACAATGATCTTATCTTTATCCATCGAAGGTGCAAGTTTCATGGCATAAGCCACCGCATGAGCGGATTCTATTGCAGGTATTATCCCCTCTGTTTTTGCAAGATACTCAAAGGCATTAACCGCCTCATCATCTGTAACCGGAACATACTTTGCCCTTCCTCTGTCGTAAAGGTCTGCATGTTCAGGTCCCACCCCCGGATAGTCCAGGCCTGCCGATATGGAATAAACAGGAGCTATCTGCCCATACTTATCCTGACAGAAATATGACTTCATTCCGTGGAAGATGCCAAGTTTTCCGGTGGATATGGTAGCTGCGGTTTCAAAGGTATCAATCCCTCTTCCGGCAGCCTCACAGCCTATAAGCTCTACACTTTCATCATTTATAAAATTGTAGAAACTTCCGATTGCGTTGGAGCCGCCTCCAACACAGGCAATTACCGCATCCGGAAGTCTGCCTTCCTTTTCAAGCATTTGTTCCTTTATCTCTTTTGAGATTACAGCCTGAAAATCTCTTACAATTGTAGGGAAAGGATGTGGCCCCATTACAGACCCCAGGCAGTAATGAGTGTCGCTTATTCTTCTTGTCCATTCCCTCATTGCCTCGGAAACCGCGTCTTTAAGTGTTGCGGTGCCTGTTTTTACAGGTATGACCTCCGCCCCAAGAAGCCTCATTCTGTACACATTAAGCGCCTGGCGCTTTGTGTCTTCCTCACCCATAAAAACTACACATTCCATGCCCATAAGAGCTGCCGCCGTTGCGGTTGCAACTCCATGCTGGCCCGCACCGGTTTCTGCAATAAGCCTTGTTTTTCCCATCTTTTTTGCAAGAAGGGCCTGTCCCAAAACATTGTTTATTTTATGGGCACCGGTATGGTTAAGGTCTTCCCTTTTCAGATATATTTTTGCCCCGCCAAGGTCCTTTGTCATTTTCTCTGCATAGTATAATCTTGAAGGTCTGCCCGCATATTCATTTAATAGTTCTGTAAGTTCTTTATTAAACTCCGGGTCGTTTTTGTAATGATCATAGGCTTCTTCAAGCTCGTTCACAGCATTCATAAGCGTTTCCGGAATGTACTGTCCGCCATGTATTCCGAATCTTCCCTTTGGATTTGTCATAATGATGTTTCCTTTCTTATGGCTTCCACAAAAGCCGTCATTTTTTCCTTATCCTTAAAGCCGTCCTTTTCTATGCCGGAACTTACATCCACAGCGTAAGGCATAGCCTTTTTCACCGCTTCTCCAACGTTTTCCGGATATAATCCTCCCGCAAGAAAAAAGGGTCTGTTTACATTTTTAAGAATGTCCCAGTTAAAAGTCTTTCCACTCCCTGCTCCGGAATCCAGCAAAATATAATTTGCGGAGGAAATCCTTGCAAGCCTTAAGTCCTCTTCTTTCTCCACCTTAAAAGCTTTAATGATGGCTTTGTCCGTTAAGGCCCTAAGTTCTGTTATGTAGTTCTCATCTTCGTCTCCGTGCAGCTGGGCCATGTCTATAGTACCCTTGTTTAAAAGGTCCGCCACAACTTCAGGACTTTCATTTACAAACACTCCAACCGCTTTTATCTTGTCCGAAAGCAGTCCCTTTAAGATGCCTGCACGTTCCGGAGTAACATATCTTTTGCTCTTTTTTGCAAATACAAAACCTATATATTCAGGTTTAAGTTCGTTTGCCGCCTCTATGTCGCATTCTCTTGTAAGTCCGCAAAGTTTTATTTTTATCATTTGCCACCTCCAAGTTCCATGAGTTTAGCTTTCTTGTTGCCTGCTCTCATAAGGGTTTCACCTATAAGAACGGCGTCTGCGCCTATTTTCTCAAGCTTCTTAACATCTTCTCCGGTCTTTACGCCGCTTTCGGAGACAAAGATCACCTCCGGCGGAATAAGCTTTCTGAGTTTTGCGCTGTTTTCCGTATCCACCGTAAAATCCTTAAGGTTTCTGTTATTAACCCCAATGATACGTGCCCCACAGGAAAGCGCCTTTTTAACTTCTTCTTCGTTATGTGCTTCAAAAAGGGCGGAAAGGCCAAGAGAGTCGCATATTTCCTTGTATCTTTTAAGCGTCTCTTCATCAAGAACGGCGCAAATGAGTAAAACCGCAGAAGCGCCGAGTATCTTAGCCTCATAGAGCATTATTTCGTCTACGGTAAAGTCTTTTCTAAGGCAAGGTATGGAAACCGCCCCGGCAATCTCCTTAAGGTAGTCGTCCTTTCCAAGAAACCACTTAGGCTCCGTGAGTACGGAAATGCAGTCCGCACCTGCCTCCTCGTATTCCTTTGCGATCTGCAGATAAGGAAAGTCTTCCGCAATAAGTCCTTTGGAAGGGGAGGCCTTCTTGCACTCGCAGATAAATGATATTCCCGGCTTTTTCAAAGCTTTTTCGAAGGGGAAATCCCCTTTCTCCATTTTGTAAGCCAAGGTTTTAAGCTCTTCTGCGGAAATCCTTTTTTTGGTTTCCTCCACTCTTTTCCTTGCATATTCACAAAGTTCGTCAAGGATCGTCATTACTCCACCTCCGGGCGGTTACTTACCTCAATAAGCTTGTTTAAAGTTTCAAGAGCCTTTCCGGAATCTATTATCCTGCCGGCAAGTTCTATTCCTTCCTTTAAGCTTTCGGCTTTTCCGCCAATATAAAGTGCAGCACCTGCATTCATAAGAACCGCGTCTCTTTTTGGTCCCTTTTCACCTTTTAAAATTCCAAGGGTGATCTTTGCATTCTCCTCAGGAGTACCTCCCACAAGGTCTTCCTTCTTACATCTTTTAAGGCCAAAATCTTCCGGCGTGATAACCGTAGACTTAAACCAGCCGTCTTTTATCTCGCAAACCGTTGTAGGAGAACTAAGGGATATTTCATCCAGCTTGTCCTGTCCGTATACGACCATTCCTCTCTTGATACCAAGGTTTATAAGAACCTGGGCAAGAGGCTCCACAAGATAATCGTCATAAACTCCAAGAAGCTGCATGGAAGGTCTGCCCGGATTTGTAAGAGGTCCAAGGATGTTAAAAACTGTTCTGAAACCCAGTTCCTTTCTTATTGCGCCCACATATTTCATGGAAGTATGGTACTTTTGAGCAAAGAAGAAGCACATGCCGACTTCCTTTAAGAGTTCCACGCATCTTGCAGGACTCTGCTGAATGTTTACGCCAAGGGCTTCCAGACAGTCTGCGGTACCGCACTTTGAAGAAGCTGCCCTGTTTCCGTGCTTTGCCACCTTCATACCGCCTGCTGCCGCAACAAGAGCTGAGGTTGTGGATATATTAAAGCTGTGGGCGTTATCTCCACCTGTACCTACAATTTCAAAAAGATCCATTCCGGTATCAACCCGGGTTGCATGCTCTCTCATTGCAGCTGCGCAGCCCGCAATCTCGTCCGTTGTCTCCGCTCTGGCACTTTTTGTGGAAAGAGCCGCAAGAAAAGCTGCATTTTGCGTTGCGCTTGTTTCTCCGTTCATGATCTCGTTCATTACTGTGTATGCCTCTTCATAAGAGAGGTCTTCCTTATTTACTATCTTTACAATGGCTTCCTTTATCATTTTTATATCTCCTTTATAAAATTTTTTAATATTTGTTTACCGCAAGGGGTCATTATGGATTCCGGATGGAATTGCAGTCCGAATACCGGATATTCCTTATGCTGAACCGCCATTATCTCTCCGTCTTTTGTAAGAGCCGTAACAAACAGAGAATCCGGCATTGTTTCAGGGTCTGCTGCAAGAGAATGATACCTGGCAACAGGGCCGGTTCCCGGAAGTCCCGCAAAAACAGGGGATTTTCCGTTAAAGTCCACATCCGACTGTTTCCCATGCATAAGTTCCTTTGCGTAAGTTATCTTTGCACCGTAAGCGGCACATATAGCCTGGTGGCCCAGACAAACGCCAAGTATGGGGTATCTGCTGCCCAGCTCCTTAACCACATCAATTATCACGCCTGCATCCTCCGGTCTTCCCGGACCGGGAGAAAGAATGATCTTTTCAGGCTTAAGAGCGTCTATTTCTTTCACACTCAGTTCATCATTACGGATAACCCGTATGTCCGGTTCTATTTCACCCACAAGCTGAAAGAGGTTGTAGGAGAAGCTGTCGTAGTTGTCTATAAGTAAGATCATAATTCTTCCTCCTGAGCTGCTTTTAATGCCTTTAATGATGCTTTTGCTTTATTAAGACATTCTTCATATTCCTTTTCCGGAACGGAATCTGCAACTATTCCCGCGCCGCTTCTTACAAACACTTTGCCGTTTTTCTTATAGGCAATGCGGATTGCAATACAGGTATCCATGTTTCCTGTAAAATCTATATAACCTATGGCACCGCCGTAAATTCCTCTTTTATTGTTTTCCAGTTCCCCTATTAAGCGGCAGGCCATAATCTTTGGCGCTCCTGAAAGGGTTCCTGCGGGGAGCACTGCCTCCACCGCATCCAAAGCGTCATGCTTTTCATCTATTATTCCTCTAACAGTGGACCCTATGTGCATTACATGGGAAAAGCGCTCAATGGAATGAAGCTTTTCCACTTCCACGCTTCCAAACCTGCTTATCTTTCCAAGATCGTTCCTTCCAAGGTCCACTAACATGTTGTGCTCTGCCAGTTCCTTTTTATCTGAAAGAAGGTCTTCTTCCAGAGCCTTATCTTCCTCAGGCGTTTCTCCCCTTGGTCTTGTGCCTGCCAGAGGAAAAGTGTGAAGCACCCCGTTTTCAAGCTTTACAAGAGTCTCCGGTGAAGCCCCCGCCACCTCTACGTCCGTTCCGGAAAAATAGAACATGTATGGCGAAGGATTTATTGTCCTCAGAACCCTGTAGGTGTTAAAAAGGCTGCCTTCAAAAGGTGCGGAAAGCCGGTTTGAAAGAACAATCTGGAATATATCTCCCTCGTGGATATGGTGTTTTGCCTTTTCCACCATGGAGCAAAATTTTTCTTTATCAAAAAGGGGAGTAACTTCCCCAAGAAGTTTTCCTCCTGCATCTTCCTTCTTTTTGCCTTCTTTAAGCAAGGTAACAAGCTGCTTTAGATCCATAACCGCTTTGTTGTAGCCAACTTCCACATCTTTAAGGCTCATATTTGCAATAAGGATTATCTTTTGTCTTAGATTGTCAAAAACAATAACCTTGTCAAAGAGCATAAGGTCCACATCTTTAAAATCCTCGCTGTCTTCGCACTCGCATCTTACGCTCGGTTCGCTGTAGCCCAGATAGTCGTAAGAAAAGTAGCCCACCAATCCCCCTGTAAATGATGGCAGGTAGTCGAAGCGGGGACTCTTATACTCATTTAAAATACTCCTAAGCCGGTCTGACGGATTTTCGGTATGAAGTGTCAGGTTTCCAACTTTCATTTCCCCCTTTATGCAGGTAATCTCAAGCTTTGGTTCAAAGCCAAGAAAGGTGTAGCGGCCGAAAGCCTCATTTGCCTGGGCGGATTCCAGCATATAGCAATGGGTGGACACATTTTTTAAGATCTTCATGGTCTCGATAGGTGTTGTAAAGTCAGAAAGAATTTCTGTGCTTACCGGCAATATGTCGTATTTGCCGGATGCCGCAATTTCTTTTACTTTACTTAAACTTGGCAAAATGTTCATCTCTTCCTCCTGTAATAAAAAAAGCTCCTTTGTTTCAGCCAAAGGAGCTTTTTAAAACAAAAAACGCCCTTGGCAGAAAAACTGCCAAGGACGAATAATATACCTATCCGCGGTGCCACCTTGTTTCACAGCATGACCTGTGCTCTTAAAAGATACCTACATATCTCCGGCAATTAACGCTTGCCTTACGTTGCAGAATACTTTGCGGAAACCCACATTTGACTGCACCCTCAGCGGTCCATTTGACAACTTGTTTCTTACCCGGCTCTCAGCCGCCCGGGCTCTCTGTAAAGGCATTATTGCCGTTATCTCCGCATCATCGGTTTAGCAAATTAAAGTATTAAATTTGAAAGAATTATAGCATAGGTCTATTTGTGTGTCAATAAAAATATCATTCTTTACCGGCTTTTTCGCTGTTTATTTCCTGAACATAAACCTTATGAGCGTACCAAATGGTTGCCCCGGTTGCAAGAAGAACAAGCACAAGCATTCCAACAAGTGCAATAAGCGTTTTTTCAACAACTGCTGCCAAAACCACCGAAACCAGTCCGACAATTATATAAGCATAGGCACCGAAACGGTTACTTCTTCTCCAGGTGTTATCATTATACATACTCCAGCCGACTCTAACGCCCACAGTACCGTTAATTCTTGTTTTGGTCATAAAGTTGCCAAGCACAATAAGGAAAATCCCCGCGATGATCCCGCTTATTCTTGCTGTATCTATTTCCGGCACAGAAGCGCCCGGCAAAGTCATTTTGTAGTCATTGTACAGTTCAAAAGCCTGCATTATTGTAAATACCGCAGCCATGGCAAGTCCTACAATGCCAATAACCTTGGCATTTGCCCTTGCCTCTGCCGCCTCTTTTTCATCTTCCGCTTTACCCGCCTTTTTCTCATAGTGGATAACAAACAGATTCCAATGGAATGACATAAGAAGGATAATTGCCGGAAAAATAAAGCTCTCGTACCTGGACCCCCAGCGATCTATATTGCCTGCAAAGTCGCGATGCATAGGTATGCTGTCCGGCAAAAATAAAACCGCAACTGCCGTTCCTACAAGAGAAATAAAAGATATTATCCACATTATTCTTTTAGTCACCTGTGTACTCATTTTTCCCGCCCTCCAAACTGGCTTATCCACAAGATCAGCTCATTAAAAACACTTGTGTTGATCTCGTAATAAATAAAGTTTTTTTGCCTGTACTCCATGATCAAGTCCGCATCCTTCAGCATTTTCAAATGATAGGACAATGCCGCCGGCGTAACCCCCAGCTTTTCCGCAATCTCTCCCGCATTCATCCTTCCACTCTTAAGCATAACAAGTATGTCTCTGCGCTGCCCATCGGACAAGACTTTAAATATATTTGTATCTCCTATTTTTATCACCCTCATTTTAAGCTATTTAAAAATATTTTTAAATTGTTATATATAAGATAGCACTTTAAAAGTTCCTCGTCAACAACTATTTAAAATATTTTTTAAATATAATTGGAT
>JAILFQ010000265.1 GCA_024697505.1 Lachnospiraceae bacterium | reverse complement strand
CGGGTATATTCTCTGCGGGTACCGCCCAGAGATTTGTTAATGTTGAGGGCAAAATGCCGGGTAAAGAGGTTGTAATACTTGGCTCCGGAGATATTGGACTTATTATGGCAAGAAGAATGACTCTTGAGGGCGCGAAGGTTAAGGCGGTTGCGGAAGTAATGCCTTATTCCGGCGGACTTAAGAGAAATATTGTACAGTGCTTAAATGATTTTAACATTCCTCTTAAACTTAGCCACACAGTTGTGGACATAAAGGGCAAGGAGAGAGTTGAAGGCGTTACCATAGCCGAAGTTGATGAAAGAAGAAGGCCTATTCCGGGAACGGAGGAATATATTCCTTGCGATACACTGCTTCTTTCTGTAGGACTTATTCCGGAAAACGAACTTACTAACGGTGCCGGAATAGCAATGGACGGCGTTACCAGCGGCCCTGTTGTAGATGAAAGTCTGGAGACGGATGCGGAAGGAATATTTGCCTGCGGAAATGTTTTGCATGTGCACGACCTTGTGGATTTTGTTTCCGAGGAAGCAGGAAACGCGGGAAGACATGCGGCTGAGTATGTAAAGTCCGCAAAAGAAGGAAAAGGCGAAAGGGCAGGAAAGACAGTTCCTATTAAAACAGCAAGAGGTGTCAGGTACACTGTTCCTCAGAAATTTGTTCTTTCCAAAGCGGAAGATACCCTTCTTATAAGATTTAGAGTGGATAACGAATATAAAGACATTACTCTTGGCGTAAAAGTGGGAGAAAATGTTATTAAGAGTGTTAAAAAGCGTATGGTCGCTCCGGGAGAGATGCAGGAGTTAAGACTTAAGAAGTCGGATCTTGAGGCATTTCCTGATATGAGCGAGATTACGGTTGGATTTTTGGATTAAGGCAGTGGTAAGGAGGTAATAAGAATGGAGAAAAGAGAACTTACATGTATTTGCTGTCCTATGGGCTGCCAGCTTAGTGTTACCATAAACGGAGAAGATATTTCGGTTACGGGAAACACCTGCCCAAGAGGGGCGGAATACGCAAAGAAAGAAGTAACAAATCCAAGAAGAACGGTTACATCATCTGTAAAAGTTACAGGGTCTAAGGCTGTAAGAGTGCCTGTTAAGACAAAGACGGACATTCCTAAGGGAGATATTTTTAAGTGCATGGACGTAATAAGGGGCATTACGGTTAAGGCGCCTGTAAAGATAGGAGATATTGTTTGCGAGAATATTGCAGGTACAGGGGTAGACCTTGTGGCAACAAAAGATATATACTAAAGTATATGTGAAAAGGCATAAATTTGGAGGGTTTACATGGAAAAGAAATATATAATGTCGCTTGATCAGGGGACTACCAGCTCACGCTGTATTCTTTTCGACAAGCAGGGTAATATTATAAGTATGGCGCAGATGGAGTTTTCTCAGATTTACCCGAAGCCTGGCTGGGTTGAACATAATCCGCGTGAGATATGGTCTTCTCAGCTTGCGGTTGCAACGGAAGCTCTTGCAAAAATAGGTGCGGATGCAGAGGAAGTGGCGGCTCTTGGAATTACAAACCAGAGAGAGACAACAATTGTTTGGAACCGCCATACAGGAGAACCGGTTTACAATGCCATCGTTTGGCAGTGCCACAGAACTGCGGATATGATAGAAGATCTTTCCAAGGATGGTTTTGATAAAAAGATACGCGAAAAGACAGGACTTGTGCCGGATGCTTACTTCTCCGCAACAAAGATCAAGTGGATACTGGACAACGTGCCGGGGGCAAGAGAGGCCGCAAATAAGGGAGACCTTCTTTTCGGAACGGTAGATACCTGGCTTATATGGAACCTTACAAAGGGAAGGATCCATGTTACGGATTATACAAATGCATCAAGAACCATGCTTTTTGATATTCATAAGCTTTGTTGGGATGAAGAACTTCTTGAAAGGCTGGATATTCCAAAATCCATGCTTCCTGATGTTAAGCCTTCAAGCTGCATTTTCGGAAAGACAGACCCGGGACTTCTTGGCGGCGAAATAATAATCGCCGGCGCTGCGGGAGACCAGCAGGCCGCCCTTTTCGGACAGTGCTGCTTTGAACCGGGAGATG
>JAILFQ010000253.1 GCA_024697505.1 Lachnospiraceae bacterium | reverse complement strand
CATTGTTCTTGCCGTGTAGCCCTTCATTCCGTAGCCTCTTGCTATCATTGCAAAATCTGTGGAAATAAGACCTCCGGTCTGTTTCTTTTGTCCGTCGTCCTCTCTGTAACGGAACATGGTGGAAAGGCTTCCGAGGCCGTTTCCCATCTGAAGGTTGTTTATACAGCCGAAGCCGCAGTTGTCAAAAAGAAGAACCGTAATCTTTTTGTTTTCCTGAAGGGCTGTTGCCATTTCGGAATGGAGCATCATAAAGGCGCCGTCACCAACCAGTGCGTAGCAAGGCTGTTCCGGCTTTGCAAGTTTGGAGCCGAAAGCCGCCGCAATTTCATAGCCCATGCAGGAATAACCGTATTCCATATGGTAGGAATAGAGCTCTTCGGTGGTCCACATACGCTGCAGATCTCCCGGAAGGCTTCCGGAAGCACCTACCACTATTGCATTTTTTTCAATAAGTCTTCTTATTGTACCAAGTGCAGCGGTCTGGGTTATAACTCCGCCCGTTGCCTTTTTAAATTCCTCAAGCACACCCGGTTCCATTGCGGAAATAAGCGGCTTGTAGCTTTCGTTGTATTCGGTTGTGGTAAGAAAAGCCATTTCTGTATCCCAGGCATCCTTAGCCTCTTTTATCTCACTTGTATAGGAAGATCTGTATCCGGCTTTTTCAAGTTCAGCATAAAGGCTGTTAATGCAAGTCTTGGCATCTCCCACTACAGAGAGCGCGTCAAGTTTCATAGCATGGAATCTGGAAACATTTATCATTGCAAATTCCACATCCGGGTTTGCAAAAAGGTCTTTTGAGCCGGTTGTAAAATCTGTAAGTCTTGTTCCTATTCCAATTACCATATCCGCTTCTCTTGCGATCATATTTGCGGAAAGGTTTCCCGTTACGCCAAGACCGCCAAGGTTAAGTGGATGAGAAGTCTTTGTGGCGGATTTTCCCGACTGGGTTTCTGCGTAAGGAATATTAAATTTCTCGCAGAATCTTAGCACTTCTTCTCCGGCTTCGGAATAACGCACGCCGCCGCCCACTATTACAAGAGGTTTTTTCTTGCCTTTAATGAGTGCCGCAGCATCTTTAACTTCTTCCGCATCCGGCACCTGGCGAAGGATCCTGTAAACCCTCTTCTTAAAAAATGATGCAGGGAAATCAAATCTTTCGCCCTGAACATCCTGAGGAAGAGTTACACAAACACCGCCTGCGTCCTTTGGATCCGTAAGAACTCTCATTGCATTAAGCATTACATTCATTAACATCTCCGGACGGTTTACCCTGTCCCAGTACCTGGAAACAGGCTTAAAGGCGTCACTGGTTGTTATTGAAAGATTGTATGGCTGTTCGAACTGCTGAAGAACAGGATCCGGCTGCCTTGTTGAATACGCATCCCCCGTAAAAACAAGCAGAGGAACATTATTAACCGTCGCATCCGCAACTGCCGTTACCATATTTGCAGCCCCCGGTCCTATTGAGGAGGCACATGCTATTATCTTTCTTCTGTTATTTTGCTTTGCAAAGCCTGCTGCCGCATGAGCCATGCCCTGTTCGTTGCGCCCCTGAAAGACTTTAAGTCCTCCCGGGTTTTCTTCCAACGCCTGCCCGATTCCAAGGACAATTCCATGTCCGAAAACGGTAAATATACCTTCAACAAATTTCTCTTCTTTTCCGTCAAAGCTTACATACACACTGTCGAGAAACTTGACTATTGCCTGTCCCACAGTAAGATTAATCTTCTCCATTACGCCCTCCTATTGTTCCAAAAGCCATGTATGTGCAGGATCGTTATCCCTGCTTGTCCAAGGATCGTTTTCAAGGTGACGTATCATCCAGCAGTAATACATATTATAGCCGGGAGCCGCGGTTTGAGGATGGGTAAGTCCGCCCGGAATACAACTTGCGCTTCCGTCCTTAACCTTAAAGGCATTGTCCCCGATAAAGCAGCCGCCAAAGCCCTGAGGATGATCGAATTTATAATAGTATGTTTCCGGCTGGCGATGGCTGTGAGGAATGTAACTGGACCATCTTCCCGCCTTTGTAATAACTTCTCCTATAACCATATTGGAATAAGGAGCGTTTTGATAATCAAATATGGTAAGAACTTCTCTCTTTGCCGTTCCTTCCCACTGTTTATCTCCCATAAGCTCTATTTTGCACTCTTTAGGAGTATAAAACTTTGTCTCAAAACTTCTTTCGTTTAATGTGCTCTGCACAAGAATTTCACAATCTGAATCTGCTGTGATCTCTGCCTTGCCGCCCCTGCACATATGTAAGCAATAAGGAGCTTCTTCAAAGACATTCTTTCTTCCGGCCTTTTCTTTTCTTCCCTCAAATGAAAATGTAATATTTCCTTCAAGAAGCAGTATTGCCGTTTCTTTGTCTTTTTCTTCGAAGGCCTTCTTATCTCCGGCCTTCATTTTATAGGTCGTTATGTCCATAAGCATTTCGGAATTAACGCCATCTATTCTTGTAACAACCTTTTCTCCTTTTTCGTCGTAATCCAAATAATTAAACATTCCCATCAGTAACCTTACCTCCTATGCTCTTGCCACCATTTCTCCGTACTTTTCTTTTTCTTCTTTAATAAACTCATGTATAGCCTGAGCGCCCGGCATATCTTCCGAGCAGGCATGGCTTGCCACAAGCATGGCGGCGGAAGCACTGCCAAACTCCAAAGCATCTATTATTTCCCAGCCCTCAAAAAGTCCGTAAAGAAAAGCGGATGCATATCCGTCTCCACCTCCGAAAGATTTTAAAAGTTTAACCGGGAAGGACTTGATGGTGTAACTGTTACCATCATTTGTGTAGGCTGTGGAGCCCTCCTTGCCATGTTTAATAACAAGTACTTTTACACCCTGAGAGTGCCAATATGCCGCCGAAGCTTTGTCGTCTCTGCCTTCTTCTATAAGCTTTTCCGTAAGGTCCACTTCTTCTCTGGAGCCAAGAACAACATCCGCCTCCCTTGCAACCATTGAATAATATATTGAAATCTCATCCGCATTCTTCCAGTTGTACGGACGATAATCTATGTCGAAAATAACCACTGTATTGTTTCTCTTTGCATAGCGAAGAGCCTTAAGAGCCGCCTCTCTGGAAGGGCTCATTGCAAGAGCTGTTCCGGATATAAGAAGAGCCTTGGAATCTTTTATAAGTTCCTCGGAAACATCCGAAACGTCCAGCTGAAGGTCTGC
>JAILFQ010000021.1 GCA_024697505.1 Lachnospiraceae bacterium | reverse complement strand
TGTGAATATCCGTAAGCTTCTTTCTTACAAGTTCCATCTTTTCTTCATCAATCTGATCATCTTCAGCCTCTTCTATGGTCATGGAGCCTTCAGGATCCAAGGTTACTTCTGTTTCTCCATGTATTGCCACACAAGGATAACCTATTTCCTTCATTATGTCGTCACAAAGCTTATCTTTTGCTTCGTCTTCTCCATGTACAAGGAATATTTCTTTTGGAGGCGCCTGAAGCCCTCTTACCCAGGCCATAAGCCCGTCATGGTCTGCATGTCCGGAAAAGCCTTCAAGACTGTAAACATGCGCCCTTACAGATACTTTCTCACCAAATATGGTTACTTCTTTTTCGCCCTCAACAAGCCTTCTTCCAAGGGTTCCGTTAGCCTGGTAGCCAACAAACACAATAGAATCGTCCTTGTTCCACAAATGATGCTTAAGATGGTGCTGTATACGTCCCGCATCGCACATTCCGCTGGCCGCAATAATGATCTTCGGCGTTTCGTCTGTGTTAAGCATCATAGACTCTTCACTTGTTCTGGAAAAATGAAGGTTAGGGAAGTCCAAAGGATTATCTCCTTCAAGGATCTTCTTCTTTGTAACATCATCAAAAACCTGGGCGTTATGTTTAAACACTTCGGTTGTGGAAATAGCCATAGGACTGTCTATGTAAACGTGTAAATTTTCCAGAATGTCCTTGTAAAGGCCGGAGTGGTTGTAAAACTCATTCAGTTCATAAATAAGTTCCTGTGTCCTGCCTACCGCAAATGATGGAATGATCACGCTGCCGCCTCTCTTTACGGTAGAAATGATTATCTGTATAAACTCCGCAAGGCTTGTTTCACTGCTTTCGTGGAGTCTGTCTCCATAAGTGGATTCCATTATCACATAATCCGCTTTTTTGATCTTAACCGGATTTCTTAAAATAGGTCTGTCTCCGGCTCCTATATCTCCGGTAAATACAAGCTTTGTTGTATTTCCTTCTTCCACCGCCCATATCTCCGTAATTGCAGAGCCCAAAATATGGCCTGCATCATTAAAGACTATTCTTACCTGATCGTTTATCTGGAAAAGCTGGTCGTACAGAATAGGCGTTACAAGCTGAAGAGTTGCCGTAACATCGTCAATGGTATAAAGAGGCTCCACAAGAGGTCTTCCCGCTCTTTCATTCTTCCTGTTCTGCCATTCCGCTTCCTTCATTTGAATGTAGGCACAGTCTGTAAGCATTATCTTTAAAAGATCTGCCGTTACATCCGTACAATAAATAGGACCGGTAAATCCTCCTCTTACAAGAAGAGGCAATCTTCCGCAATGGTCAACATGTGCGTGGCTTAAAATTACGCACTCAATGTCCGAAGGCACAAAGGGAAATTCTTCTTCATTAAGAGCCTCCAAAGTTTTTCCGCCCTGGTACATTCCGCAGTCCAGAAGGATCTGATGGTCTCCTACCGTTATTCTGTGGCAGGAACCTGTTACCGAACTAACTGCTCCAAAAAAGTCTATCTTCATAATTACCGTCCCCTTTCTTTATTTCGCTTTAAGCGTTCTTTTGTATTTTTATGTTGAACTAATGAGAAACCATGAGTCTTATAATAGAAAGCTCTGTGCCTTCACTGTCTTCACTAAGTTTAATCTCTACGGTATGTTCCTTGTCTTCTCCTTCTCCGGATACAAAAACCTCCTGAGAGTATGCATAGGACCCCCAACCATTTGTAAAATCCGCATTTATTGCAGCTGTTTTTACTCCATCCACGTAAACATCATATTTTCCGGGTTTTCCGGTTGTCGTCTTATAAAAGAGAAGGCCAAGATTTCTGAATCTTGTTTTAAAAACAATACTGTCTTCTCCTGTTTTTGTTGTCCAGGCGGAAGGCCAGCTCCATATAGTATCATCTCTGTAAAAAGCTCCGTAAGAGACCGGTTCTATATCATCTGCAGAAAGAAGGCAGGAATCCAGATAACAATCCTTGGTAAGAGGTTTGCCGTTTACGATTGCAGGCGCTTCCCAGACACCGCAGCAGGACATTTTGTAGCTTTCGTAGACATTATTTAAATACTTCCAAAGAAGTTCCCCCACAATGGCATGTCCAAGGGCCGAAGGGTGAGTTCCGTCTCCGGAAAGATCTTCTTTTGTGTAGGTTTCATCAGCCAGCATTTTCTTCATTACATCCGCGTAGCTTACCATCGGAAGCTCATAATTAAATCCCACAAGCACGTGCTGGGACTGGGCCGACGTTCCGTTTGTCTGTGCCATAAAAAGGAGCATAAGCGCCGGGCACTCCTCACTTTTTAAAAGCCTTCTTACAAGATTTTCGTAGGATTTCTTATGCCAAAAATCTGCGCCGTCGTTAACGGAATATTCTATAAGCACAAGGTCTGGCTTGTAGGAAAGCACATCTTCCTCAACTCTGTGCACTCCAAGATAGGAATTTGTACCGCCTATTCCCGCATTAACCGTAACAATCTCCGTATTCGGAAAATACTCTTTCCACCATTCAAAAAATATATCCGCGTAAGGTGTCTGCTTTAATGAAAGCGCTGTATCTTTGGTTCCTTTTGCAAGAGTCCCCTGGGTTATGGAGCCTCCCAGAACCGCTATTGTAACCTTATCTCCGCTTTCAGCCTTAGCCATAACCTCAGCTATTTTGTTATTATTGCAAACCTGCCAGGGAGAGGCTTTTTTGTAGTCTTCTTCGGAAACAAAGTCAGTTTTGGGCTCTATTGTTTCCACCACAATTTCCCCGGGTATAAAAGTTATATTCTCAGAATTTCCGGCGTTTTCCCCGTTTCCCGTTTTTTCTTTTCCGCAAGCCGCAAACAACATGCAAACAGCCAGTAAAAGCACAGGTATGAGAATTTTCTTTGTTTTGTTTTTTCCCACCATAAGCATTTTCTCCGGGTAAACTTTTTTAAATCTTCTTCTTATATTTATTTTACACCAATAACGCATAAAATCAAAGTAGCGGAAGTCTCATTT
>JAILFQ010000227.1 GCA_024697505.1 Lachnospiraceae bacterium | reverse complement strand
GACGTCTCTTCGCATGTTTGTCTTTTGGCCATGGATCCGAAAAGTTAAGGTATATTCTGTCCAGCTCGGCATTTCCAAAAAGCTCTGTAAGAGTTTTTGCATCTACACACATAAAAAGAAGATTGGATGGTTTTTCTTCCATGGCATCTACTTTTTCCAGAGCACGAACCAAAACACTGTCGTACTGCTCAATTCCGATGTAGTTGATATCTTTATTGAGTGTTGCGAGAGTTGTTATGAACTTTCCTTTACCCATACCGATCTCAACATGAATAGGGTTATTGTTATTAAATACTTCACTCCATTTTCCCTTACAGGAAGTGCCGTCACTTATAACAAACGGATGTGATTTAACAGCTTCTGCTGCTCCTTTAACTTTTCTGAGTCTCATATAAAACCTCTTTATCAATTAATACCTGCAAACATTGTGCCACAAAAAGGCAGGAAAGTCCACAAAAAAAGACCTTAAACGGAGCGTATTCTCTCGTTTAAAGTCCTAAAAGTGCGTCATCAGGGGCTCGAACCCTGGACACCCTGATTAAGAGTCAGGTGCTCTACCAGCTGAGCTAATGACGCATATTCATTTGCGCTGTTTCAGAACGCAAGACAGATTATATAACAGGAGAAAACAAAATGCAAGCACTTTTTTAAAAAAATTAAAAAAATTTATTTAAGTCCATAAATTTGGGAAATACCGGTAATAAGAAGGAGCTTTCGGCTTTGCGAAAGCTCCTGGTATATATTACAAATCTCTATATACGGAAAAACTTAACGGTTAAACCAGCCGGAGAACCAGTCCTCTATTCCGCCTTTCGGTGAATCAGTAGGTGCAGGATTTTGTCCGCCGAATATATCGTTGGTTAAATCGTTAATACCATTAATTATCTCATTTGTCAGATCGCTGACTCCGTCAATTACTTCGTTTGTCACATCATTAACCCCGTCAATGACTTCATTTGTTACATCATTAACTTCGTCGATCACATCGTTTGTCAGGTCATTAACTTCGTCAATGACTTCATTTGTTACATCATTAACTTCGTCGATTGCTTCGTTTGTAACATCATTGGCGCCTTCGTTTGCTTTTTCAGTGGCGTTGTTGATATTATCTTTTATCTTCTCATTGGATTCATTAATTTTCTCTTTTATCTTTTCTTTTGTTTCATTAATATCTTCTTTTATTTTGTTATGGAAATCATCGCCGTCATGAGAATGGTTTTCTTTATTGTCATCTTCATTATTACGGTCGTTTCCATTTATGATATTAAAGAAGCTTTCAAGGCCAAAGTTGATAACCATTTCTCCAAGTGATTTAATGCTGTTTTCGGCAAGATTTTCGTAGTCATCTGCGGTATAAGTATCAGAAGAGTCTACAATAGATTCTATAAACCACATTTTTCCTACAGAAACATTGTTTTCTTCGGCCTCTTCCTTAACCTTATCTCCATGAATAGTCTGTCCAACCACAGTACATTCAGGAACAACATCCGAAATGATTGAATTTACATCATTTAAAATGTAACCAAGAAGAGTTTCGGAGGTTCTTGTTTTGAATTCCTGCTCTTCTTCGGTAGGAGTAACCGTCGGTTTAGGCACATTTGTGATTTCCGGTGTTACGGAAGGGTTTGATATGTTGGCGACACCTTCAGAGCTTGTCTCTACTACGATGGAATCTTCGTCTACACTGATAAGCATGGTATCGGTACTGTCCTGTAAATATCCATGGTCGTAAAGAGATATTACTATGTGGTTGAGAGCATCATATACATCCAGACCTGTAAGAGAAAGATCTGAAAGGATTGCGGCTGCGTCACTGTTAAGCGCTTCGTAGGAAACAACGGTCAAGTCGTCCGCAACATCCACGCGGATACTTGGGTTGACATCTATGTAAAATGAAGTAACAAGAGTTTCCGGAGTTTCCGTAGTTGCAGGTGTTGGCGCCGGTGTTTCGGTTGGCGTCGGTGCACTTGTAGGAGTTGCCGCAGGGGTGTTAGTAACCACCGGAGCAGGTGTGCTTGGTACATCTATCTTTCCATTAGGGTTGTCTGTGGATACCACGCCGGTATTATTTTTATCATAAACTGTTTTTCCAACCGTAAATCCAATAACAAGTAAAAACGCAAATGATGCATATGCTGCAACAAGTGAAGGACGAAAGGCACGCCGTTTGGCAGACTTGGTGGCTGCTTCAGGGAGCGGCGGAAGCTGTTCTACTTTTTCACATGCAGCCTTGATCTTGTCCAAATTGTCAGGAGTAGACATAGAAAAGGAATCATTTATTAAGTTGTTTAAATCTTTTTTCCTCATCACTCTACCTCCTTTGCTCTTACTTGCAGTTTCTTCATCGCCCTGTTGTACTTGGATAGGACGGTTGAAAGGGGCTGCCCCGTAAAATCTGCTATTTCCCGGTGTTTCATACCGGAAACAACATGCATAACAATTATTTCTTTTTCATCATTTGCCAGGGTGTTTAGAAGATCTTTCAAAAATTCGTTGTTAATAAAACTCTCGCTGAAATCTTTCTCATCGGCGGGTTCTACAACCCGGTCTTCCAGGTAATCGTTTTTGGTATTATCTCTAAACCGCTGGTTTGCCAGATTTGTAATAATGGTAAAGACCCAAGCCAAGGGCTTTCCTTCGGGAACATAACGCTTGGCGTACCTGTAAATCTGGACAAAAGTGTCTTGCATGATATCGTCTGCATCATGCGGATTTCCGACTTTAGACAAAGCAAATGCATAAACATCGGAACTGATAAGCGAGTAAAGCTCATCCATTGCATCCATGCCCTTTTCGGCCATAAGCAGAATTGCTTTCTCAACTTTCTTGTTTTTCTTGATTTTATCAAGCGACTGTAACATTCTTTTGCAATACCCTCAAATCATTTGTAGTAAGGCTTGCAAGATCCTCTCTGCTTAATCCGGGGAATTCTTCTATAATATCCTCGATTATTTGTGCTTTAGCTACTGAAATATCATAATCACGAGCTGTTTTTAAAACCACTTTGGACTTGCTTTCCTCGATAACTATCATATTCTGTTTTCCTCCTTTTTTAAAGTGAAATTTTTCCTATATAACTTCCCTACATACTATTAATGATCAAGAAGCTAATTTTATCGCAAGATGATAAAAAAAATTTTAAAAAGAGAGTTTTATATGCTATACTAACAATGACTTATTATGTAAAGGGGACACCTACGTGGGAAAACTATTTATTATAATGGGTAAGAGCGCTACAGGAAAAGATACGATTTATAAGCGCATTGCCGAAGATAAAGAATTAAATCTTAAAACAGTTGTAATATACACAACCAGGCCTATAAGAAAAGGCGAAACCGATGGAGTGGAGTATCATTTTGTAACTGTTGAACAGATGAACAAAATGATTGAAGATAAGAAAGTAATAGAAAGAAGAACATACCCTACAGTTGTCGGAGACTGGCACTATTTTACGGCAAATGACGGGCAGATAGATCTTGAAGGAAACAACTATCTTATGATCTCCACGCTTGCAGGGTACGAGCAGATCCGTAACTATTACGGCAGTGAAAAAGTTGTACCTATATATATAGAAGTTAAGGATAAAGACAGGCTTCTTCGTTCGGTGGAAAGAGAAATCCGTCAGAAAAAGCCGAATTTTTCCGAAGTCTGCAGGAGATATCTTGCAGATGAAGCGGATTTTTCCGAAGAAGAACTAAAAAGATTGTGTATAAACTACAGGTATGAAAATGACAATCTGGATATTTGTACAGAAAAGGTCAGAAAAGTTATTTGTGAGAACTTAAATGGGTGAACAAGTATGGATTACAATGTAAACAAGGTTGACCAGGCGGTTCCGGTGGGAAAACCGGAGCAGGCACAGCAGCCTCAGGCTACGGACGACACCTTCAGATTTACCTTGATAAGCGCAATTGAGGAAACGGATCTTCAGGAAAAACTTGCCGGACTCATGGAAGAAATAACCAATGAGGGCAAGAAGATATCCAAGAAAATGGATGTTAGGGATATGAAGCATTATCGTGGGCTTATCCAGGAATTTATGAATGAGATTGTTACCAGGTCACACAAATTTAAAAGAGAGAACTTTTTGGACAGGCGGGGAAGACACAGAGTTTACGGAATGATAGAACTCGTTGATAAAAATCTTGATGAGCTTGCCGA